>JBLYYN010000106.1:0-3508 GCA_048550535.1 Gammaproteobacteria bacterium | reverse complement strand
GGGGTAGCTTAGGATGAGCCTTGCTTTTGATTTGAAATATGGCAGTTTCGATGGGATTTATGATTACTGCTTTCCCTGAAGAATTATATCGGGGTAGATTAAGGAGTGTTCTACTTATCACCATGGCAGTGGTGCCGAGAAGAGGACTTGAACCTCCACGGGGTTACCCCCACTAGCACCTGAAGCTAGCGCGTCTACCAATTCCGCCACCTCGGCAAAGGTGTATCTTTTAAACTTAACTGGCGTTCGGACTCCTGTCCTCTCTTCGCATTACGCGTTGCCTGCCCGATATCCTATCGGTCGTTCGCGACTCCTATCCCGTCGCTCACCCAATTCCGCCATCAACATGGGTGCAGTTGGATCAGCTGATCCGAGACTAGGGCGCGAACTTTACCTGCTGATTTGTGCCTTGTCAATTCCTGAAATTGCGATTTAACAACATTTTTATTAATGATTGTGTACAATACCCTTTTTTAGGATTACATCAGCTCTACTCATGACAAAGAAAAAAGTCGCAAAAAAGAAACACAGCAAGTCTCTCAAGTCCAAAATCCCCAAGCTCAAGATTCCCAAATTTCTCAAGAAAAACAAGTCTCTGGTGGATCCGGAGGCGGAACGAGAAGCGAGTAGTTATGACAACCCCATCGCCAGTCGTGAATTGATTTTAAAGATCATCCACAGCGAAGGGGCTATGAGCCATGAGGCGATTGAGGCATCCTTGGATATTCAGTCGCCCGAGCAGAAAGAGGCGCTGTTACGTCGACTCAAGGCCATGGTTCGTGATGGTCAGCTGATTCGCAACCGTAAGGATGGATATATCCCGGTGGATGAGAAGGACCTGATTCGTGGCCGCGTCATTGCCCATCCTGATGGTTTCGGTTTTCTGGTACCGGATGAGGGTGGTGATGATGTGTTCCTGCACGGTCGGCAGATGCGTACCTTGCTGCATGGCGATCGGGCCGTGGTTCAGGTGTCCGGGGTTGATCGTCGCGGTCGCCTGGAAGGGGCCGTGATCGAGGTGCTGGAGCGGGCCAACCAGCGCATTGTGGGTCGGATTTTTATTGACGCCGGGGTGGCTTTTGTGGTGCCCGATAACAAGCGCCTGACCCAGGATATTATTATTCCGGCGGAAGCCATGGGTGAGGCGGAAAACGGTCAGATCGTGATTGCCGAGATTGTTCAGCAGCCGACTTTCCGACATCAGCCCATTGGCAAGGTCACCGATATTATTGGTGATCACATGGCGCCGGGGATGGAAATCGATGTTTCTATCCACGCCCATAATATTCCGTTTCTGTGGCCGGATGCGGTGAAGGAACATATTAAGTCCATGACCGATCAGGTCAAGGAAAGTGATAAGCGCGGTCGCATGGATATCCGTCATTTGCCACTGGTGACCATCGACGGTGAAGATGCTCGTGACTTTGATGATGCGGTGTACTGTGAGCCTACCGCCAGTGGCGGCTGGAAGCTGTATGTGGCCATTGCCGATGTATCCCATTATGTCGAACGCGGCTCTGCGCTGGATGAAGAGGCTTATAATCGGGCTACTTCGGTGTATTTCCCGGGCCGGGTCATCCCCATGCTGCCGGAGATTCTGTCCAACGGCCTGTGTTCCATCAATCCAAAAGTAGACCGCCTGTGCATGGTGGCTGAGATATTGTTCGATAAAAGTGGCAAGATGCTGCGTTCCAAATTCTTTGAAGGCCTGATGAACTCCCATGCCCGCCTTACCTATAATAAGGTGTCGGCCATGCTGGAGCAGGGCGATAAGGCCTTACGAAAAGAATATGAAGCGGTGGTGCCGCATCTGGAAAACCTGCATAAGCTGTATCAGGCCCTGAGTGCCCAGCGTAAGATCCGTGGCTCCATTGAATTTGAGACCACCGAAACCCAGATTATTTTTGCCGAAAACCAGCGTATTGATCGCATTGTGCCGACCGAGCGTAATGAAGCCCATAAGCTGATCGAAGAATGTATGATCTCCGCTAATGTGGCGGCCGCCAAATTTCTGGAGAAAAACAAAATCCCTGGCCTGTACCGGGTTCATGATGGGCCGAAATCCGACAAGATGGATGATGTAAAGGACTTCATGAGTAGCCTGGGTATTAAGTTCGGGCGCATGTTCTCCAACCCCACGGCCAAAGATTACGCCCGGATTCTGGACAGTGTAAAAGGTCGTCCGGATTTTCATCTAATCCAGACTGTGATGTTGCGTTCACTGAGCCAGGCCGTGTACACCCCGGATAATAATGGTCACTTCGGCCTGTCGCTGGAGAGCTATGCCCATTTCACCTCGCCAATACGACGCTATCCGGATTTGCTGGTGCATCGAGCCATTCGCCATATCCTGCGCGGAGGTAAGGCCAAGCAATTCTTCTATCGTCATAGCGATATGGTTAATATGGGTGAGCATTGCTCCAGCTATGAGCGTCGAGCCGATGAAGCCACCCGCGATGCCGAGACCGCTTTAAAATGTGAATTCATGCTGGATAAGGTGGGTGAAACCGTCGATGGCATTATTACCTCGGCGACTTCCTTTGGTATTTTCGTTGAGCTTCAGGATATTTATGTAGAAGGCCTGGTGCACATCACTAATCTGCCTAAAGACTATTACCAGTTTGAACCCTCCAGCCATAAACTGATTGGTGAACGGGGTGGGCTGGTATTCCAGATAGGTGACAGTGTGTCGGTGACCGTGGTCAGTGTGAATCTGGATGAGCGCAAGATCGATTTTGAGCTGGCAGCAATAACTGCGGTGGAAGAAAAACGACGGAAAAAGCCAGGTCGTAAATCAGTTAAGAAAGCGGCCAGGAAGCCGGTAAAAAAATCCCCTAAGGAAACGCCAGCAGAAGCTGCAAAGGACACCGGTAAAA
Organism: Gammaproteobacteria bacterium; assembly: GCA_048550535.1. Classification (GTDB taxonomy): domain Bacteria; phylum Pseudomonadota; class Gammaproteobacteria; order SZUA-229; family SZUA-229; genus CBDULX01. The sequence continues at coordinate 632 of JBLYYN010000106.1, read as the reverse complement.
AACCAGCGCCAAAAAGAAAACGCAGACGTAGCAAAAAGAAAGCTGTCGTTCAGGATAGCTAAAGGTATTAAAAGGAATAAATCAGCCTGCTAATACCTCTAATGTATTTGGCTGTTGTGAGTGACGTAATTTGAAAAAGCTGATCCTGTTCATCTTAATCCTGTTGCTGGTGGCGGCCTGGCGCGTGTATGCCGGTGCTTCCAGTCAGCTGTTGAATGTAACGAACATGCAGCAGCTGGGCCAGCAGGCAACGGAGAAAAACCTGCCCATACTGCTCCTGTTTTCCATGCGTTCCTGCCCCTATTGTGATTTTATTCGTGACGATTACCTGATACCCATGCTGGATGATCCTGCGTATATGAATAAGGTCATCATTCGTGAGGTTTATACCGACAGCTTCAAAACTATCCGTGATTTTAATGGCAATAAGCTTGAACCCATGGACTTGGCCCAGCAATACCAGGCCACCCTGGCACCGACCCTGGTTTTTATCGATGGCAAAGGCAGACAGCTGGTTGAAAAGATGGTGGGCGTGACCACACCGGATTTTTATGGGGGTTATCTGGATCGGGCGATTGACCAGTCGTATCAGAGGTTGAATGGGCTGGTTTATATTTCGTCACATTAGTGTG
>JBLYYN010000105.1:0-13593 GCA_048550535.1 Gammaproteobacteria bacterium | reverse complement strand
TCCTATCAATCATATTTAAAGCTTTTTATCTAAAAAAATCACAGGGATTATCTGCTTAATAATTAAAATCCTATTATAGCCAGGACTGAAACAGGATCTAATAGTTATTATTTCAACTAAGTTCAAATACTGGTTCTATCTAGTCTTACCGATATCTCCTAGCTGGTCAATCTGCGAATAATAGGTGTTCCTAAATTCTGCCAATATGAAGTCACGTTCAGTTTCATCAATACCCACTGTATTCAATGCTGCTTTTGCCAGTTCCAGGCTTGCTTCCACATTTTCAGACACGGCAACACTGGCGCCCACCTTTCTTAATATCTGACATTGCTGGAGACTATGGCCACGAACAAATATCTTCAATTGTGGATTGGATTTCCTTAACGAAATAACCAGGCGTTCAGTTGCTTCTGTATCATTTAAAGTAATTATCACTAATCGGGCATTTTCCGCACCTGCAGCTTTCAACACCTCAGGCTTACGTACATCGCCATAAAATACTGAATGGCCTCTGTCCCGCTCATGATCAACCAGATTAGCATCTAGATCAAGTGCAACATATGGCTGTTTGACGATATGTAGAATTTCACCAATCCTATGTCCTACACGCCCAAAACCTGCAATTACAATTGGTGCCGCTACAGGCTCTACAACATGAGCGGATTTTAATATGTTTTGGTTAGCCACTAACTGATGAGCCATACGCGCAAGAGCAGGCGTCAGCAGCATACTCATTAATACAATAAGAAGTAATTGTTGAAAAACATCATCAGATAACAGGCTAGACTTGTTGGCTAATGCAAATAAGACCAGGGCAAATTCTCCACTCTGCGCCAACACCAGTGAAACAGCCAGCCCAGTTTTATAACGCAAACCAAAAATATGAGCTAATGGCCACAACACAGCCAGTTTGATAATCATTAAACCAGTTACCAGCTTTATTGCATACAAGGGATCATTGAAAAATTGATTAATATTTAATGACATGCCCATAGACATGAAAAACAGCCCCAGTAGCAGACCACGGAAAGGCTGTATTTCTGCCACTACCTGATGACGATAGGCCGAATCTGAAATAAGCAAGCCAGCAAGAAAAGCACCCATGGCCATGGATAATCCAATATGTTCGGTAATAACCGAAGTACCCAATACAATAAGCACTGCAGATGCGGTAAATACTTCCGAGTTTTCAGCATTCGCGACCCGGTTTAACACAGGATGCAGGATATAGCGGCCTCCAAGCACGACCATTGCTAAAATCAACATTGACTCCAGCATGGCAACACCAACATCTTCACCCAGACTCAGGTCTTTCATGGCCAGTAATGGAACCAGTGCCAGCAAAGGTACCACAGCAAGATCCTGCATTAATAAAATTGCAAAAGACCCCCTGCCATATTGTGAATTCAAAGCTTTTTGTTCGGTAAGTAACTGAAGCACAAAAGCCGTTGAAGACAAAGCCAGCGCTGGCCCAATAAGAATGGCAGACTGACTTGGAACATCCATGAAATAATGGATCAGAATACTGATTATGCTACCCGTTAGCAGGACTTGCAGGGTTCCCAGACCAAACACCAGGTGTCGCATGAGCCATAGCCGAGATGGTTTTAGTTCAATACCAATTACGAATAATAGAAGCACAACCCCAATTTCTGCTAACTGACTTATTTCCTCAATATTATTGATAAGGCCCAAGCCATATGGACCCACAATAATACCTGCCACCAGAAAGCCAGGTACAGCACCCAGCTTTACCGTCTGAAACAAGGGCACAGCAATAACGGCTGACATCAATAAAACAATGATATCGATGAGATAAGATGAGATCATAACAAGAACATTAGTATTTAATCACTATATAATATACCCGCAGCATAGAGTCATTGACTATATGATATATTTTTTATGTTTGAAATAGATCAAAATCCTGATTGACCACTATAAAATAACAGCTAAAAACCAATTCCGGTCACAGCTGATATCATCTACGCCAGACCGTTGTTAAACCGGTCACAACTAATCGTTTATGACCTGTGAATTTCTCCTTTTCTGTATGAACCCCTGCTCAGGTCAATTGTTTACTAGATATTCTGAAGTGGATAACAAAACAAACCCTGGTTCACAAATTTAGCACGAATACTCTGCTTTACTAACATCAGACATCATTGAAGACTATATATCAATATATTCACTCATAGATCACCGATAACAAAGCTGGAGTCGAGCCATGACCAACAAGCTAAGCATCTCCGCGGTATTTATATTATTTATATTTGCACTCACATCCTGTAATCCTGCACAAGACGTAGAAAACGACGCGTCAGATAACACTGAACAGCCTGGTCAGGGTTTAGATTCAGATTTAGATTCAGGTTCAAGCTCGGATTCCTCTTCTGACAATCACCATGCCAACCTGATGTATTCAGAATACCCCAGTAACTGTATTGATTGCCATGCCGATGAAGCCAATCAGGTTCATGCATCCACCCATTACAAATGGCTGGGTCAAGCCCCCGATATGGCTAATGCTACGTTTATCCTACAGGGCAAGCTGACTAATGCCATCAACAGTTATTGTATTAATATTGAAGGTGACTGGGCATCATGTGGCACATGTCATGCGGGTCGAGGAAAACGCCCCGATGACATCAGCGCCGGGCTGGAGAATATTGATTGTCTGGTTTGTCACAATGAAGACTACGCCACTGCAAGAAAACGCCTGCCCGATGGCTCCATGGGTGTAGACAATCCTGTTGACAGCATGGTACAGAATATCCAGGAACCTACACGCGCAAGCTGCCTGTCCTGCCACGCCAAAGCCGGTGGTGGCGATGGGGTGAAACGTGGTGATCTGTCACTGGCTCTAGTGAACAATAACGACAAACATTTCGATTATCACATGAGTTCCAGCGGTGCTAATTTATCCTGTCAGGACTGCCACAGCTTTGAAGACCATAGAGTCATCGGCAAAGGTTCGGATATACAACCGACCGATGATATAGCACGAGGTGCTGAATTGAGTTGCACCAACTGTCATGCCAATGATATTAACGAACACCCCTCTGAAGTTCGTAACCATCTTGATCATGTTGCCTGCCAGAGCTGTCATATCCCATATTATGCAAAAGTGGCCACAGAGACTCACAGGGAATGGACCAGGCATCATGATGGCACCGATGCCACCACATGCAGCGAAGCCAACCCCTGCCCTGGCCATCCTTATACCGAGAAAGCCAGTAATTTGATACCTGAATACAAATGGTGGAATCGACGGAGTGATAATTATCTACTGCATGATGATGCCTCACGCACCTATAATGTGGATAAAAACACTTACCCCACTTCTACTCCTTTAGGTAATGTCAGCGATGGGAAATTGTATCCCTTCAAATACAAAACCGCCACTCAGCCTATAACCACTGCCGATAAACGCCTGATTGCGCTGGATACTTTCGAGTACCTGAAAAACACCGGCAATGTCACCACCTCGGTGGAAAAGGGCCTGGTTAATATGGGCTACACCGCCAGCGAACCCTTTCAATGGATCACCACCGATACCTATCAGCTCATTAACCACGGTGTGGGTGATGAAGATGACCACTTGAGCTGTAATGACTGCCATAACAACACCTCACGCATGGACCTGCAGGGCAGCCTGGGTTATCAGCTTAAGGGTGCAAAGTCAGTAGTCTGCGCACAATGCCATGACGGTGAAGAGTTGTCAGAAATTGTTAATGGAGAAAAGGACTACAACTACAGGTCAATCCATGACAAGCATGTAGATTCAAAAAGAAATGACTGTTCCTGGTGTCATAGCTTCAGTCGGCCTGAGCGTAATCTAAAAATGCCATAAATAAAGCTTTTCTGTTTTAACATAGGCCACCTTGTGTGGCCTTTTTTTGTGATTTGAAAAAAAAGAGGATTATATACACTCGCCGACGTCCCATCATAAGCCCACTTCCTCTGCTTACTCCAAAAGAGATATAAAATAAAAACACATCATTAAGCATATCCCTTATCAAATACCATGATCAAAGTGCGTTAATATCAAATGTAAGGGCTGACTCTGCTAACTTCTTCCAATAGCTTTGTCTTTCTTACCGACATTGGGCTCGTACCAGCGCAAGCCATTGTGAAACATGAAGATACTTGTGGAAACGAATCTAATTCATTCTTAAAGCATCGATTTTGATATAGAAATCTGCGTCTAATAAAGCACTAGATCTCTAGCATTGCTTACACGTTGATTTTCGATCTAAAAAACATTATTCTATGTTGAATTAGCAGCAAATTTTAGGTCTTTTTTCAATAATTTCTGAGCGCTAGGCAGGTCCGACCCATTATATGCTTATGCACCACTCAACGAGCACATGGTTTCCTAAAGTCTATAAGCAGCCATTGATATGGCTTTCCATAAATACGAAGTGCGGCACTACAACCTCTGATATAAACAGGTGATAGCTTAATTTGTCGGGGTGCCGTATATACAAATTTAAGCAACTTGAGTTTGCTTTCTGCAACAATAGCAGAAGCCAGTAAAATTAGACCCATAACAATAAAATATGGAGAATAACATGCAGAAAATAACACTGAGGAAACAACTCGCCTGGCTAGTCATTTTTAGTAGTCTGCTCTATTCCACTATCACATCAGCAAATGACATATCTTCCTATACACTTTTTGAAGCGGGTCAAGTCAGGCCGCTCGCTTTATCATCTGATGGGAAAAAACTTTTTGCTCTTAATACCCCAGATGGACGATTAGAGATATTTAATGTCTATTCTGATAAAAACAAACAGAATGTCAGACTCAAACTAGAAGCTTCTGTTCCAGTTGGTCTTGAACCCGTTGCACTGTCGCTCAGATCTGACAATGAAGTCTGGGTAGTCAACCACCTCTCTGATAGCGTGAGCATCGTTAAACTAGGCAGACGCTCCGGCCCTTACATTTCACAGACACTGTTAGTAGGTGATGAACCGAGAGATATTGTTTTCGCTGGCCATGACAACAGAAAAGCATTCATTACTACTGCTCACCGCGGTCAAAACCTTCCTCAGGATGCACAGTTAACAACCCCTGGCGTAGGCCGTGCTGATGTCTGGGTCTATGATGCAAACCTGGTAAAAAATGGTATCACTGAACCTTTAAACATTATTACTCTATTTACCGATACACCAAGAGCATTAGCGGTATCAGCAGACGGAAGTAAAGTATATGCTGCTGGCTTTAAAACAGGGAATCAAACAACCACTATCCACGAAATATTTATTCCAGATGGTGGAGAAGAAAATGGCGGACTGCCATCAACACGCGAAGATGCTGTGGGAGAAGCACAGCCAGAAGCCAGCCTGATCGTTAAGTATGATGGGCAGCACTGGGTAGATGAATTAGGCGGCATTCGAGATGACCTGGTTAATTTCAAGCTTCCTGATAAGGACGTATTTGTCATAGATGCTCTAGCAAATATCCCTGACCTTGTGTCAGGAGCATCAGGGTTTTATTCAGGCGTAGGTACTGTGCTTTTTAATATGATTGTAAATCCAGTTAATGGAGCCGTTTATGTCACCAACACTGATGCCAGAAACGAAAATCGATTTGAAGGGCCGGGTCTTCGTTTGGGAAGGGAGCATACCGTTCAGGGAAATTTCATCAGGAATCGCATAAGTATTCTAAAAAATAACACTGTAACAACAAGACATTTGAACAAACATATCGATTACGATCAGTGTTGCGCTGCGATCCCCAATGCAGAAAATGCTTTGAGTATTGCCCAGCCTTTGGATATGGCAATAACCAAAGATGGTAAAAAGTTGTTCGTTGCCGGCTTTGGTTCACAAAAAGTGGTGATGTATGACACCGAAGAATTGGAAAATGATAGCTTCGAACCCAATTTGAATAATCAAATAATACTGACAGGGGGCGGCCCATCAGGCCTGGTGCTGGATGAAAAACGAGGCCTGTTATTTACATTAACGCGATTTGATAATGCTGTTGCGGTGATTGATATTGATCGGCAAAGGGAGATCGCTAAATCATTCCTGTTCAATCCAGAGCCTGAAGCCATAGTTGAAGGCAGACGTTTCCTTTACGATGCAACCATTAGCTCAAGCCATGGCGACTCATCCTGTGGCGGCTGTCATATTTTTGGGGATATGGATGCACTCGCCTGGGATCTAGGTGATCCTGACGAAATCAGCATCAATAATCCAGGGCCTTTTAAAATAGTCCTCCCTTCATCCATTCCCCGCGGCAATCCGGCCTTCCGCGCACTTAAAGGGCCCATGACCACGCAGAGCCTTAGAGGCATGGCGAATCATGGCCCAATGCATTGGCGGGGAGATCGTACTGGTGGTAATGACGAGACCTCATTCCAGCCAGATGGCGGCAGCTTTAACGAAGAAGCCGCGTTTAAAAAATTCAATGTGGCCTTTGAAGGCCTGAATGGCCGCAATGACGCTTTGACAGATGACGAGCTTCAGGCTTTTACCGATTTCGTTTTACAGCTCACTTATCCACCTAACCCGATAAGAAACCTGGATAACTCACTAACTGCTGAACAACAAGCGGGAAAAGATATTTATTTTGGAGAAATTTCAGACCGTGCTTTCAACTGTAATGGTTGTCATGTTCTGGATAGAAATGGAAATGCTGAATTTGGAGTTTCAAAACCAGGTTTTTTTGGTACAGACGGCAAGAACACATTTGTAGGCTTCCCCCAGTATTTTAAAATTCCACACATACGTAACATGTATCAAAAGGTCGGCATGTTTGGCATGCCACAGTCCCTCTCTACCACAGCAGCGGATAACTTTATTAATGCTGATCATGATTTTATGGGCGACCAAATCCGAGGCTTCGGCTTTACTCATGATGGAGCACTGGATACGCTTTTCCGCTTCTTTGGAGCTATAGGCTTTGTTCATTCAGATAGTAGAAACCCTGGTGGATTCCCCTTTGTTCCTGCTGGCACAGCTAACGCAGAAGAAATTAACGCAGTAGGAATAGAGATGCGACGAAATGTTGAAGCCTTCGTACTTGCTGCAGACTCTAACCTGGCTCCCATTGTCGGACAACAAACTACACTGACGTTCCCACCAGCTTCTTCACAACTGGAACGGCTTGTACTGTTGAAGGAACGGGCTGACGCAGGTGAATGCGATTTGGTGGCGAGCCAGGGAAGGAATACTTTCCTCTATGAGACAGCATCAGAAAGCTATATCAATGCCGACGGTGAAGTCACACTGTTCAATAAAGAAAAGCATGGCAACGGAAAGCAGCATTATCCCCTGCCTGTTACTTTCACCTGTGCACCTGTAGGCTCGGGTAATCGCCTTGCACTTGACCGTGATCAAGACGGGCTAAGTAATACTGAAGAATGCAGAATTGGGAGCGACCCTTCAGATGCGAACAGCAATCTCGAACAGGGGTACAAATATACGCCTATGTGGAAGGCACAATGCATAAAGGAAACACATGGTTCTCATCATCATTAAACTTACTTAAACGGCAGCTTAAGGAGGCAGGCAGGAGCAACTACTGCCTCCTTAACAAGCTTAATAATATTGCCTGGCACGGCTGCACAGAAGCGACCATTTTCGGCAATTTGCATTTTTAGCGTTAATTTTTTAATTTTTAGAAGTCACGTTTTTTCTTAAGTAAGTGCTATTCCTCACTGACACGGATTATTATGACCTTTGTGGGTGACTTATGCGGGTCCGAACCACAAACTTTCATATCACCATGTATTGTTACCTTTATTCTTAATCGCCCTGATTTTTCTCGCTTTGGCTTCAATCATTAATAAGCGGCCGACACGTAGGTCGTATTTATCGAGGTCAAACTGAGTCGTTATACTCCCAAAAGTACCTTTTACACCATATTCCATGGGATAATCTAATAATTTATCACGGATATCTATTCGTTCTTTAACATGTGTATCAATCACCGATCTGTAATTTAATGTGTTATTCTGAAAATCTATTGAGCCTGCGCCACTGATAGTGACTGCATCGGAGACAAGCAATATATCAGTTGTAGATATTTTGTTACCTGACAGCTTAAATGTGCCAGCTAAACTCGTGAAATCATTTCTTGAATCCGGATCATGGCTTGGTACGTACGATCTCCGTGTACGAAATTCATTTCTATTGGCATAATCTGCAACAACCTGTCTGGAAGCATTATTAAGGTCAACCCCCTGAAGAACCAGATTATCCATATTAACTTCAAGCACCCCCGTTAAGGATGATCGATGAGCAGGAATGCTCTTGCCTGTCGACTTTAAATTAGCAGACACAGTCACGATACCTTCCATCAGTAATGGTTTTTCACCCATAACTTTGCTAAATAACGGATTAATACTATCCGTAGCATTCAAATTATTTATTTTTATCGATGCTCTAGCAACAGGAACCTTCGAGGCCCTGACCTCCATTGCCGCCTTTACCTTAGCATCGTTGATTGCCATAGTAATCGGATTAAAAGTAAGTACGCCTTTCTTGATATTAGAAGGAACATGTAGTGATGATACTGATAAGTCATCCAGCATGACGGTTGCCACATCAAGCCTACCTTCAAGGTCTACTGACCTGATAAAACCAAGTGGCAGTAATAATTCATTGTGCTTAGATTGACTGCCCCTAGACTTGCTATTGGCGAACATGTAGTCTTTCCATATCATTTTGTCCACGTCTAGTTCATAGCGAACAACAGGTGCAGTTTCACTCAATTCTGTTATTCGAATAAAACCTTTGACTTGACTGTTATCTACCTTAGCGGAAAGATCATCCAGATAAATCGAATCAAAATCTGTTTTAAATTTCGCTGTTAATGAGATATCTTTCAGGCTTTTCTGATTAGCCAACTCAGGCAGATCAACTTTAAAATGCTTCGCAAGTGTCGAAGCCTCGAATTTTTTTACTCTGAGCGGCCCCTGAATGGTCGGTATAGAAAATATATTTTCAACATCAAAGGTGCCGCTCATCACCAGGTCTAAAAAGCTCAACTTTGCATTATCTAAGCTGATGGTTTTGGTTTTAACATTAACACGACTATTGGCAAGCATATAAAAAATGACCGGGTCCATATCTTCAATCGGCAGTTGTGCTTTAATCGCTAATTTAAGATCCCTGGCATCAAATATGGGAGAACCGGGGTCAAAGGCTAATTTGGTTTTAACAGATGTAGACGCTCTCCACTCAGGTTGATTACTTTGAATATAAGCTTTGAATGTCAGAGGCAAAGGCTGTCCTTCAACAAACGCTTCGGTTGTAATATTCACGGCAGACAAGTTAAACCGTTTACCCGTATTCGCATCCAGCCAGCTTAAGCGAGAGTCTGTCACCTCAATACCGCTAATATAAAAACCATTCAGGCCGGATTCTGTATCCGGGTTTTCAGACCCACCGATAAGCTCAGACCAGTTATTCTCGCCTGCCGCATTCAGTTCAAAATCCGCAACTAAGCGATGCACGACTAACTCATCAATTTCTAAACGCTTTAGAAGTAAAGGTAGTATTTTTACACTAATATCGAATCGCTCAATACTAGCAAAGTCTTTTTTACTAAACCCTGCTTTATTACCAATAGTTACGTTTTGTAGCTGCACCCCTATCCAGGGGTAAAGTGATAGTTTGACATCACCATTAAGCACAATTGGCCGCCCTGTATAAGACTGCGCTAATTCAGCAAGTTCATGTTTGTATTTATTTGCATCGAACATATAAACAAAGACACTTACCGCTAACACAAGCAGCAGCAATAAAACAAAGATAATCTTTAGAAACTTCTTCATAATTGCATTTATCCAGGTACAAACGAAACATAGACCGGAGTGATTGTTCTTTAACCACTTCCTTGAATTGATCAGGGCGTCCTTAGATTATAGTACGGGCGATTGGCACGCAATAACTCGTTAATTGGACTTTTTTGTTATTCAAGTCTGATTTTCACACATTGTTATGTGTATTTAGACTTGACCTTACCGTTTTTATTAAAAATAGATATCAGAGAATATTCATTTTAGCTAAAGGAAAAGGCCTGCCGCCGATCTCCCTATAGCACCTGTCTGGCACTGGTTTCACCTCGGAAACTGAGTCTTTTCAGGCTTCTGGTGTCATAATAGTTTCAGTCAGCCTGAGCGTAATCTGGACATGCCATGACTAAAAGCTTTTCTGTTTTAATATAGGCCACCTTGTGTGGCCTTTTGTTGTGTAATTTAAAACGAATTGGGGTATAAACAGTCAATTAGATTTCAATCGAGTCTGACACTTTTGGTCTTATAACCATTTGTACATTACTAAAGCATCTACATAGCCTTTTGCAGGATGATTAAATGCTTTAGGTAATGTGCCTACGGTATCGAAGCCGAGTTTTCTCCATAGCCTTACAGCTCCTTCATTGCTAGATGCTACAAAATTGAACTGCATTGCCTTGTAACCTAATTCTTTAGCTATTTTTTGGGAGTGCTCGCACATGGATGTTGCTAAGCCTCGGCCTCTGGCTTGTGAGGATACCATGTAGCCACAATTACAAACGTGGCTACCAGGACCTGACTGATTTGTTTTTAAATAGTATGTACCAAGAATTTGGCCGTTCTCTTCAAAAACAAATGCCTTTCTTGGTGTTTTTAGCCAAATATTTAATGCTTGTTCTTTTGTTGTGTCCCGTGGGTAAGCATAAGTTTCGCCTGCTGACACAATTTCATGAAATATGGGCCAGATTTCATCGAAGTCTTTCTCTGTGGCTTCTCTAATGTTCATTGTTTTTTAGTTTTTAAACATAACTATTTGATGTGGTGCCTTTGCAGGCTAGCTATTGTTGTAGCATGTTAACCCTCAAGAGACAACCTATCGCTATATGCGGGGTAAATAGTTGCCGTATATTAGAAAACATCAATAAATGGTTTATAGGCAGAAAAAAGCAATCGTCCACAGACCACAAAAAATATCACCCACCCTCATACCCCGGTATCTTAGAATGATCCACTTCATCAATCTGATCAGGAATAAGAAACTTCTCCGCATACTGTAAATAGATCTTATCTTTAACAAACACATCAAATATATCCGGGTCTATATGATTATCCAGTTTCATATTGCCCAGTATTTCCAGACACTGGCTGAGTTTTTTCCCGGGTTTATAGGGTCGATCACGAGCAGTAAGGGCCTCGAAGATATCGGCAACTCCCATCATTCTGGCCTGCCAGGACATCTGCTCACGGGTAAGCCCCCTTGGGTAACCCTTGCCATCCATGCGTTCATGATGGCCGGCGGCATATTCCGGTACGTTCTTTAAATGCTTGGGAAAGGGCAAACTTTCCAGCATCTTGATGGTGACAGAAATATGATTATTAATGACCTGCCGCTCTTCTGGCGTCAGTGTCCCCTTGGGAATGCAGAGATTTTTTAACTCATCTGCGCTCAGCAAACGCGCATGGACACCTTCCGGATCATGCCAGCGGTACTCAGAGATATCTCGCACCCGTTTCTGGTCCTGCCCGGACATGAACTCACCACCTATGTTGGCCCTGCGCATAAAATCCCTGTCCTGATCCAGCTGCTCAATTTTCTGTTGATACTCCAGCTCAATCTGATTCAGGGCAAGCTCGTCAGCATGGTCAGCAATCATTCGCTTCTCAAGATAATCAATTCGGGCGTCGCGTTTCAATACTTCGAAACGCACATCCAGTGTATTGATACGATCATAGATGGTTTCCAGTTTGGTGGATTTATCGATCACATATTCCGGTGTCGTGACCTTGCCACAGTCGTGTAACCAGCCGGCGATAAGTAGCTCATAGCGATCGCCATCGGCCATCTGAAATTCCGCCAGTGGGCCCTTTTGCTCTTCATGACAGGCATCGGCAATCATCATGGTCAGTTCCGGCAGTCGTTTACAGTGGCTACCGGTGTAAGGCGACTTTTCGTCAATCGCCGTTGCAATCAATTTAATCAGAGACTCAAACAGTGCTTTCTGACAATCGATGAGCTTTTTATTGGTCAGGGCGACGGCTGCCTGGGACGCCAGAGACTCCGCCAGTTGCTGATCGGAGCCGGAGAAATCTTTCACTGCTCCGCTGTCAGAATCCAACGAATTAATCAGCTGCAACACGCCTATGATGTCCCCTTCATGGTTTTTCATCGGAATGGTGAGTAATGATTTGGTGCGGTAACCGGTTTGCTGATCGAATTTACGAGTACCCGAAAAATCATAGCCTTCGGCATGATAGGCATCCTGGATGTTGATGGTTTCATCCTTCAACACCGCATGAGTCACCACCATGGACAGATATTCTTCACCGTCCACATACAGGGGCAAGGGAGGAAATATAATGTCATTGCCACTGGTGCCTCCCATCACTATACCCAGAGAATCAGTGGATACCACTTCGAATTCTAATTCCCGATTGTCGGTCAGTGAGTAAATGCTACCACCATCGGCACTGGTAAGTTTTTTGGCACCATTCAGGATGATTTCCAGCACCCGTTGATTATTTTTTTCCGCAGACAGTGCAATACCAATTTCATTTAGCAGGGCAATTTTCGATAACATCTTGTCCATAAAGCTCTAACCTCAAGAGGCCTCTTATTAATTTGTCATTTCATGCAAAGGGATATGTCACGAATTAATCAGGCCATCCTTAGCCAGGCTCTTATTAATTCGAAAAATGTCATCCCGAACGGAGCGACACACATTTGAGTGTCCTTAGAATGAAACTTTATTTCTGGATACCACCCAGTGTTAAATGATAGGGCGCCAGTAAACGCTCGAGTTCGCTACGGGATAAATCGGTAAGTTCCTCGGCCACATCAATCACCGCTCGACCATCGGCGTAGGCTGTTTTGGCAATTTTTGCCCCCAGCTCGTAGCCGATGACCGGATTCAAAGCCGTCACCAGTATGGGATTGCGCCCCAGTGCGACTTCGATATTGGCGTGATTCACGGTGAAACCGGCAATCGCCTTATCTGCCAGCAGGCGTGCACCATTGGCCAGAATCTCGATACTCTGCAGCAGGTTATGGGCAATCATCGGTAACATGACGTTGAGCTGGAAATTACCGGACTGACCACCCAGGGTGATCGCAGTGTCATTACCTATGACCTGGGCACAGACCATGGCCATGGACTCCGGGATCACCGGATTGACCTTGCCCGGCATAATACTGCTGCCGGGTTGTAAGGCAGGGAGTGCAATCTCACCCAGTCCAGCCAAAGGCCCGCTGTTCATCCAGCGCAGATCATTGGAAATTTTCATCAGGCTCACGGCAATGGTCTTGAGTTGGCCACTGAGCTCCACCGCCGCGTCCTGGGCACTCAGTCCTTCAAACTTGTTGGGGTTGGATGAGAATGCCTCTCCGGTTTTATGGCTTAAACAGGCGGCCACCCGTGGGCCAAAGTCGGCGTGGGCATTAATGCCGGTACCCACCGCAGTACCCCCAATCACCAGGGAACTGATGCGAGGCATAACCGATTTGAGCCGTTCTATGCCCAGACCCATCTGGGCGGCCCAGCCGCCGAGTTCCTGCGACAGTCGTACCGGCATGGCATCCATCAGGTGTGTACGACCGGTGAGCACCACATCATCCAGTTCAT
>JBLYYN010000104.1:0-8130 GCA_048550535.1 Gammaproteobacteria bacterium | reverse complement strand
TGGAGTATGAAGGCGGTGGTGAAGAGACCCGTTCAAATCCGTGGCTGGCAGAATTGCAACAGGATATGTTTGTCGAAATCAACCCGGTTGATGCCAATAACATCGGTATTAAAGAGGGACAGGCAGTATGGGTGGAAGGTCCCGAGGGTACACGAATTCGAGTTAAGGCCATGGTCACTCGACGGGTTTCGCCAGGTGTGGTGTTTACACCCTTCCACTTTGGCGGTGAGTTCCAGGGTAAGGATCTGCGTGATAAATATCCTGAAGGTACCCAGCCCTATGTGGTGGGTGAAGCTGCCAATACAGTGTTTACCTACGGCTATGATTCAGTTACCCAGATGCAGGAAAGCAAAGCATCTTTATGCAAGATAACACCGGCATGAATAGCGGCGTCATCGAAATCCACGAGGAGAAAAGTCAATGGCTCGTATGAAGTTTTTGTGTGATGCAGAACGCTGCATCGAATGCAATGGTTGTGTCACGGCCTGTAAGAATGAAAATGAAGTGCCCTGGGGTGTTAATCGTCGTCGTGTGGTGACTCTCAACGATGGTGAGCCTGGGGAAAAATCCATTTCAGTGGCCTGTATGCACTGTACCGATGCGCCCTGTGCGGCAGTGTGCCCGGTTGACTGTTTCTATACCACCGACGATGGTGTGGTATTGCATAATAAGGACCAGTGTATTGGTTGTGGCTATTGTTTCTATGCCTGTCCCTTCGGTGCGCCACAATATCCGCAGCAATCGGCATTTGGTGTGCGCGGCAAAATGGATAAGTGTACTTTTTGCGCTGGAGGTCCTGAAGCGGATAATTCACCGCAGGAGCATGAAAAATACGGTTCCAATCGCATTGCCGAAGGTAAGTTGCCGCTGTGTGCAGAAATGTGCTCAACCAAGGCTTTATTAGCCGGTGACGGCGATGTGGTGGCAGACATTTATCGAGAGCGTGTCACGCGTCGCAGTGGTCGTCCACAAACCTGGGGCTGGGATAAGGCTTATGGCAAGTCCTGATAGTGAACTTAAATTGTATGAAATAGCGGAGGCTGACAAATGCTAAATAGACTATGCGTAGGTGCCGTGTTTCTAACTAGCGTTTTACTTGGCGCATGCTATGACGATGTCGGCGTAAGTTTGCATGAGCCGGGAGAATATAAAGGTGCAGTAGATCCTTTAGTGGCCAGGTCCCGCAGCAGCGCTCACAAAGAGCGTCTGCGCAAACGTTTCGACATGGTACAAACCGACCGTTAGGGTGGAGAGTTACAATGACTAAACCGACAAACAGTGAGCAAAGCTCTCGTCTATCCAGGCGCAAACGAATGATGGGCTGGTCATTTGTTTTTATGATGCTGGCCGTGGTGATGCTGCCTTTAGGGGGGTATGTTTACACGGGACTGGTGGCATCAGCAGAGGCCTCCGACCAGGGTGCAGCGACCAATCCAAGGTCAAACTACTGGCGTGCCGTACGCGAAGGAGAGCCGGGCTATACTGCGGTCAGTGGCCAGGAGACCCGCGTTCTGATCCAGAATGGTGGAGAGAACTGGCGCAGTTTACGCAATGGCCCCTTGGCAACTATTGGTGGCATAGCATTAATTCTAACCCTGCTCGCTATTGTTGCCTATCATCTGAAACACGGTGTTATGAAGCTGGAACAAGGCCGCTCAGGTAAAACGGTTACCCGATGGAGTCTGTTTGATCGGGTGTTGCACTGGACCACCGCTACTTTATTTATCCTGTTAGCTATCACTGGTCTGAGTTTATTATTTGGCCGGGCGGTACTGATTCCGCTACTGGGACATGACGGTTTTTCTGCCTATGCAAGCTTGGCCAAGACCGTGCATAATTATCTGGGCCCTGTTTTTGTCGGTGTATTGATTATTGTGATATTAAGCTGGTTCAAAAATAATCTGTTTAATCAGGATGACATGCGCTGGTTTAAAACTGGCGGCGGCGGCATCGTGGGGCATGAACATGCCAGTTGCGGCCGCTTTAATGCTGGAGAAAAACTCTGGTTCTGGCTGGTTGCTGTGCTGGGACTCGCCGTGGGTATTACTGGATTAATACTGGATTTTCCTAATTTTGAACAGCTACGCAATACCATGCAGAATGCCAACCTGATCCATTCAGCAGTGGCCATGGTCTGGATGGCGGTTGCCTTCGGTCACATCTATATCGGTACCCTGGGTAGTGAAGGTTCACTGGATGGCATAGTGAGCGGCGAAGTAGACGTAAACTGGGCCCGACAGCACCACGACCTCTGGTATGAAGAAGTCAAGCAGGGTCGAGGAGATAATACTTCAGCAGAAGATTCAGGCGCTGCAACTTCGCCATCATAATATGCAAGCAGTTTTAACCAACTCCCCCCGGCTGATGCCGGGGTTCTTTTTATTCCAGCATAAATAAGTGATTCGGGCGGCTAATCCTCAGCAGATTATTCCATAGACCTGGGACATTTAATTTCTTGAGCCATTTCTCAGTTACTGCATTGGTCTTTTCTAATCAGCAGATATTCATTTATAGCTGCTAAATAATTGCTATAGTCTCCAATCAGGTAAATTTTGGCTCAATATTGGCAAGCGGGAGTGTATATGGCAATAACAAATGAAATGTCCTGGGCGGGCATTGGAATAAGGTTTTTGATTGCCTGGATTCTGGTGTTTGCAACCTATAATCCTGATGGTTATTCTTATTTTGACTGGATTTTTATGACAGAAAACGGTTCACTGCCGTTAAAATTGTTGCTGGGTGTGGTGCTAGTGATTGGCTGGGCCATTTATATCAGGGCTACCCGACGATCTCTAGGTATGATCGGTATTGTGCTGGCTATAGCATTTTTTGCCACACTATTATGGCTTTTGGTTGACTGGCACATTATTCCCGCGGACTCTATCCGGGCGGTGTCATACATTATCCTGTTTATTATCGGCAGCCTGTTAGCCACAGGTATGTGCTGGTCCCATATTCGACGGCGTATCAGCGGTCAGCTGGATGTGGATGAAATTGAACAATAAATGCCGAAAAGAGTATGTACCCTTGCTTTTTCATTACAAGCCGAAGAAGCTGGTGCTACATATTGAATGTATATGCGTTTCAAAAAATACTAAATAAAAGAGGCACGCTGTGTGCCTCCTGGTTAAACCGTATTATGACTGATGTGTCTGGGAATGGTCCGATGGAAATGAATGCAAATAGAAAGCGGCGTATCTAGCCGCCAGGCCAAGGATAAAGCCATAGTAGACCAGGAACATACCGCTATCATCGGCTCCGATTAATGCCTTGTATAAGGATGCATCTGGAGACATCAGTACGCCTAATATGGATATAGCCAGGATGGATGACCAGAATGCCAGTAATATGACAATGGTTCTTTTTGTAAAGAAGGCACTAAGCCCCAAACCAATCATGGCCATAAGCCCCACCAGAAGTATGCCAGATACTGCGCCGCTCATTGTTAATTCCTCTAGATAAACAGATGCTGCAAATACTATGCAATGCCCATGAGCCTGTATTTGACTCGTGTCAAGCGTTGGCGGATATGATTAAAACTAATCCCTGATCTGTTGTTTTATGGAATTACCAGGCGACATAGCATTGGCTTAAACAAGACAGGCGTCCGTTATTATTTCAATAATACAAACTACAACTGAAACCTGCTGGAGTTGGAATTATTCTGAGGCTGCCTGTTTAGCAGACTTACTCGGAAGAGTTTTCTGTAAATCGGTAAGCTTGTGACTCCAGTAGAGATTTCAGCTCGGCATGGGCTGTTTCCACATCTTTTCGCTGACCCCTTAAACCGAGTTCCAGCTCTCTTTGATCCTGGCTAAGAAATCTGGGCAGGCTTGAAAGCTTGACGCTTGGATGTCTGTTCTGGAAATCACTCATCAGGTCGATCAGTTTGCTCTCGTAGGCATCGGGTAATGTTAGTATTAATTGTACGGGCGGTTCGGCTGTGAGTTGTGGGTAGAGATTGTCCAGTACCCACTCGAGCATAGGCCAGGCCATCTGAGGAAACCCTGGCAGGCAGTGGATGTGATCGACACTGAAGCCCGGTATACGATTGTAAGGGTTAGGTATGATGCTAGCCCCCTGTGGCAGGTCGGCCATCAGGACACGGTAGGGGTAGCTGTCCTGGCCAAATTTAGCTACGATTTCACGGACTGCGTCGGGATGTTGTTCCAGGCTTACCCTGAGTGCGCTAGCGACCGCCTGCCGGGTTTTGTCATCATGAGTGGCCCCTATGCCTCCAAAGCTGAAGCAGACATCATTACTTTCATGGATATGTCGAAATTCCTCGCTGAGTAAGATTTCATCATCACCGCAATATCTTGCCCAGGCCAGCTCGAGTCCCCTGTGAGCCAGGGTATTGATGGTATGGCTAAGATGTTTGTCCTGACGACGGCCGGTCAGGAGTTCGTCACCAATAATGATTACACCTATTTTCATCTCAGGGCTGCTGCTTCCGCGTCTTATCAGTGAGGGTGTTAAGGAAGCTGATGATTTCATTCACGTCCTGGTCACTGAGTTCATTGTCCAGCTGTAGTTTTGCCATCTGGTGTACAGCCTGTTCCAGGGTGGCAATGTCACCATCGTGGTAATAGGGGCCGGTGAGGGTTATATTTCGTAATTGCGACACTTTAAACGTCATGCGGTCGGATTCGTTCCCGGTGAGGCTATAAAGTCCCTGGTCGCGCTGATTACTATAAGCATGTTTCTTGCCCAGGGTATCCAATGACTCACCACCGAGTAACACACCATCATGACAGGATGTGCAATCGGCCTTGATAAATGTTTTCAGACCCTGTTGCTCAGCCTGAGTAAGCGCCTGGGCATCGCCATTGAGAAAATCATCAAAGCGACTGGGAGTCAGCAGAGTACGCTCAAAGGCCGCGATGGCCTGGCTAATATGGGCAAGGGTGATGGGGTGTTTAACTCCGGGGAATGCCTGGTTGAAAGCTTGCTGGTATTCCTTGATGGAAGTAATTGTACGTTCGACGCTTTGCGCGTCGGGCATAGCCATTTCCATGGGATTCAGGAAGGCCTCCCTGGCCTGTTGTTGCAGACCTTTGGTTCGACCATCCCAGTACTGTATGCGCTGAAGTCCGGCATTGAGTACGGTTGGGCTATTGCGCATGCCGGCCCGGTCTTTGGCATCATTAGTGCTGGTGATATTGCCGACACCCGCAAAGCCATTGTCGAGGCGATGACAGCTGTTGCAGGATAAAGAATTATTGGATAAACGGCTATCAAAGTAGAGCTTCTTGCCCAGCTCTATTTTTTCCGGGCTATCCTGTTCCGAACCAGGCATGCTGGCAGGCAGAGGGGCAAAATAACGATTGGCTCGACGTATCAAGCGATCACTATCAGCGGCCAACACGGGTAGAGCATTCAGCAGCAGGACAGAGACTAAAGTACAGGCCAGGACTTTCATAGTATGGGTATCACCGGGTAGAATGTGAGTGATGCTATTATTACTCGATTAGCGATATTATCCATACTTTATACCCTCGACTGATCTGCTGCTAGGCTACAGAACTATTAAGGATCAAATCATGGTTATAATCTTCTGCATCCATTCATCATCAGTGTCATAGTGGTTTATGGCTTGTGATTGAGATCAAGCAGTGTTGTGAAAAAATGGAGTAATCTGCGGACTGGCGCGGCATAGCTTTTTTCGTTGTGGGTGTCATCAGAATGAACCGCCGCTCTTGGTCGCAGACATAGTAAGAAACAGGGTGGGATACTCATGCTGGGACATAGCAAGGGATACTGCCTGGATCACCAAGTTTAGAACTTCAGCAATATAGAATCGTTGAATAATATGACCATCTATATGAAAACTCCTGGATATAAATATGCACAAGAACGAAAAATTAAATAGTCTGAGTCATCTTATTGGTGCGGTCGCGGCACTTGCTGGTATGGTGGTGCTTGTTGTGTATGCATCGATTCAAGGCGATGTCTGGAAAATCGTGAGTTTTAGCATTTATGGTGTCTCTCTGTTTCTGCTCTATATTTTTTCAACGCTTTATCATGGTTTGCATGGGCGAGCTAAAGAGATTTTCCACAAGCTCGACCATATTGCTATCTATTTGCTGATTGCCGGTACCTATACCCCTTTTACGCTGGTGAGTATTCGAGGCGAAGGCGCCTGGGGCTGGTCGATTTTTGGTGTTGTCTGGGGCCTGGCTATAGTGGGCATATTAGTGGATAGTTTTGCTGTTAAAGGTCGCAGAATTCTCCCAATAATAATTTATGTATGCATGGGCTGGATATCACTGATAGCCATTAAACCCTTGTTAGACGCGCTTTCTTTTGCTGGCTTTATGTGGCTATTAACGGGTGGTTTATTTTATACCCTGGGTATTATCTTTTATGCCCTGGATCATCGAAACCATTATTTTCATGCTATCTGGCATGTGTTTGTACTGGCAGGGAGTATCAGCCATTACGTTGCGATAATTAAATATGTTCTATAGCAAGCCGTGGCAATCATGAATCTGGATTTCATTAGATATAAAGTAGCCAGGGTATAGCAAATGCACCAGCCCGTTGAATAACAGGACTATTAATCAGGAAGATAAGACGTGATCGGTGGCGGGTCGCCGGGTATTTCAAGCTCTATATCATCAACTTGAATATGCTTGTCCTTGTCGGGTCCTTGCTTGACGCTGGGATTTTGCTCCTGTAATTCTTCAGCTTCAATATTAGAATCAATGTCTATACCTATAAAATCAGCATAGTTATAACTGGTGTTCATAACTGACTCCTTAGCTAAGCACTATATGATTGATTCATTAATCAATTATATTTGTCGCTAATAGTTGATTCAATAGATATTGATAATAGTAATTCCTGATCTGTTCGATAGATGACTTCTGTAAACTGAAATACCCGGCCTTGTCGATAATGAGGCCGGGTATCAGTTGAAACTATGTCAGCTGATAGTAGTAGACTCAGCTGTGTTCATGGGCCTTGGCCATGTGTTCCAGTAGTTGACCCACGCTGGCCTGAAACTGTGGTTTTTTCAGTTCCTGTTCGATAAGGTCCATGGTTGCTCGGCCTATATAGTCACTGTTTGTGTCCAGGCTATCCACGGCTTTCAGATAACTGCGGGCGATGATCGGCCCCAGGGGTTTGGGGTTGTACAGCAGTTTCTTAATGGTGAAGGGGTTAAGAGTGAGCGGATTATATCCTTTCTTTAGATAACCCTGTTCGATGAGCAGTTTTTCCACAGGCGTCCCGGGTTGTACACCAATAAAGAATATAAACGGCAGTACATTGTCTCGACCAAACATAGTGTAAAGTTCCTTGATGCGGTCGATAGTTTTTTGCAGTGTAATCACTGTTTCGCCCGGAGCATTCAGGGGCATGTAGAGTTTGACTTTCTGGTTGGTATAGCCGGCATCCTTGAACATCTGAAATGCCTGCATCTGCTGTTCCAGAGAGTAGCCCAGAGTCAGGCTATTGATGATTTCCTGGGTGCCGGTGAATGACAGGTCGAGACTGGCCAGGCCGGATTCCAGCATTTTCTCTGCCAGGGTTGGTGTCAGGTAATTGAGGCGTATATAACCGGTCCATTGGATTTTTAATTTCCGTTTAATAATTTCGTCGAGTATATCTTCTACGTGGTGGGTGCTACGACGGGTTGAGCAAAATTGAGCATCGGTAAACCATATTTTACTCACACCATAACGTTTGTTTAGCACTTCGATTTCATCAACTATTTCTATAGGGTCACGATAGCGTTGTCTGGGCCCTTCAATCTTGTTATACAGACAGAAATGGCACTGATAGGGGCAGCCTCGTTTACTATGAACCCCAATGAAATCATCGGTGTACTGATGGAAGGCGGGAAATATGGATTCTACATAGTCAAAATTAACACTGGTGAGATTTTCCAGCTGGAAATTTTGTTCGCGGTTAGTGAAGCTCACCTCACCCCTGTCATCCTTACAATAGCATTCACCAACGGTGATTTTTTCGCCATCAATAATCGACAGCATAGCGGCTTCACCTTCACCCACCACCACGATAGTATTGGGCGGAACTTTTTTGGCCACATATTTACCAAATATGGAGACTGCAGTACCTCCTACTACAATACGGGTATCGGGCCGTATTTTGCGTACCAGGTGC
>JBLYYN010000103.1:0-6366 GCA_048550535.1 Gammaproteobacteria bacterium | reverse complement strand
TTATCCTGACCAGGCTGAAGAGATCAACACTCTGATAACCAAAGCTGAAACTGCACTCATCGCTGCACGTAGCAGCAATAACTATTATGCGATATACACGGGTGACACCAAAGAAGAAGAAATTAATTTATGGGATATCCAGACCTATCTCGATAGCGCACTTGATAATGATGAATTCGAACTGTATTTCCAGCCTCAGGTTAATATGCAGACCGGCCTGGTATTTGGCGCGGAAGCCCTGATTAGATGGCATAGTAAAGAAAGAGGCGATATCAGGCCTGATATATTCATACCTGTAGCAGAAAGAACCGATCAAATCCATGCTATTACCTGGTGGACCATTAACACCGCAATTAGATTAATAAAAGACTGGCCAAAAACCTGGACACCCCTGAAAGTCGCCATAAATATATCAACCAAAGTGCTTAAAGATACCGAATTTGTCGAATCGATCAGAAGCTCGTTGAATATCTGGGATGCGCAACATGAGCAACTAACCCTGGAAATCACCGAAAGTGCCTTAATGGATGATATGACAACCAGTTTTATAACTCTGGAGGAATTAAAAACCCTTGGCCTGAATATTTCAATCGATGACTTTGGTACAGGTTATTCATCTATGGCCTATTTCAAATATATCCCGGCCAATGAACTAAAAATTGACCAGTCATTTGTTTCCTACATGCTTAATAACCCCATGGACATGCACATCGTTAAAACGGTTATTGAAATGGCTCATGGATTTGACTTCAAGGTGGTTGCCGAAGGCATTGAAAACAGGGAAACATTCAATGCATTAAAGGACCTTGGTTGCGATATTGCACAAGGTTATTACCTGGCTAAACCTATGCCGCAGAAAGAATTTATTGCGTGGCTTGAAAATTACCAGGTTGATCGGGGTGCGAAACAATTGTAAGTCGTAAGTCGTAAGTCGTAAGTCGTAAGTCGTAAAATTATGTCTTGCTTTTCATCGAATGGCGCAAGATTTTTTTCTGACTTCTGACTTCTGACTTCTGACTTCTGACTTATAACTTCTGACTTATAACTTACGACTTACGACTTATGACTTACGACTTACGACTTACGACTTACGACTTTCACCCCGTATCATTCTCAGCCCTGACTATTACCTCAGGCGAACTACCATCATCAATTTTAACGCCAACATTTATGGGTCTGCAGCAAACCTGACAATCCTCAATATAGTCTTGATCAGACAATGAGCAATCGACGATTATATCTATCCATTCACCACAATAGGGGCATTGTACAGTGACCGGCTCAATACTATTCATCATTAAAAACCTGCTATTTTTCCAGAATTGTCATCAAACATATTATTATGCAATACAAACTTTGTTGCGCCCCATATTTTTTGCTTCGTATAGGGCACTATCACAGCGATGAATCCAGTCTTCCCCTGTTTCACCCTGTTCGTATTCAGCCACACCCAGAGAAATAGTAACGGCATCGGGCAGTAGCGTTGCTGATTCGATCAGGCTTCTCAGTTCTTCCGCTAAAGTTTCTGCCGAGGAGACTGAGGTACCGATAGCAATAATAACAAACTCTTCACCACCAAATCTGTATAAATTATCGGATATTCGAATCCTGCCATTAATAATTTCAGTCAGTTTCACCAACACCTGGTCACCGACAATATGACCATAAATATCATTGATATTTTTAAAATGATCCAGATCTATCATAATTAATGAAGCAATCATTTTAGTTCTATGCTGACTGATCGTGTATTCATTGAGTTTTTCTTCCAGCGCCCGACGATTACCGACTCCAGTTAACGGATCTTTTCTGATAAGAAGTGACAATTGCTCGCTTTGCTCTTGCTTTTGAGAAGAAAACACATAAGCAAAAACAATAGTCACAACCAGGGTTATTATTGCAACAATGAATATCAAAATATCCATATCACGAATCAGCGCTGGTACAAGAATGGCAAGTGCAATAAAAGTAATTAAAGAGGCAGTACGAGGTTTCAGTAAATAAAATACACTGACCATAGTCGGGTAAGCCCAATATAAAAACTCATGCCCTTTCAGATACACTATTATGACCACGCCAGAAAGTACCACAATGGATATTAGACGACCGACAAATCTTACTCGTTGCGTTATGAAAACGTAAATACCGAGTATCACCATGGCTGAAATGAGGATTAAATCAATAGTAAAAATAATCCAGTCAGCATTTAACATACGCAAAACGGCAACTGGCAAAATTGCAATTGCACCAAGAATAGATAAAGTCACTAATATGTGTACTTCAGTGTTTCGCTTCATATGGGAATTTAATTTCACTTAAATATAAACATAGTATAATCAAGATACGCAGTTTCGCTGCAATTCCATACAATTTATATTAATTACACTTGATCAGTCATCTATGATAATAATATTTCAGATAAACTTGATTGTCTCACCATGAAAAACATCTTCGTTTATGGCTCACTTATGTTCGAACCGGTATGGAATCGAGTCGTCACTGGTTCATACACAAAAATCGAAGGCCAGTTGTTCGGCTATTCTCGATTATGTATTAAGGGCGAGCATTACCCTGCCCTGGTTGAGAAGCCGGGCACGGTCGATGGCGTAATATGGCTGGATGTGAGCCTTGCTGATATCAAAAAACTGGATAGCTTTGAGGGTGTATATTACCGACGTCATCAGGTATTCGTGGCCGATAGCCATGACCGTTGCCTGGACTGCGATACATATGTAATTAGCGATGATTACAGGAATTTGCTGGAAGATCAGCCCTGGGATGCGGAACACTTCCGCGAGAACTATTTACAGCGCTTTATAGAGGACTATGCAGGATTCAATTCCCATGAGAATTAACACCCAGGTGGCACACTAGTGCAGCACCCGGATGTTAATGAATCATTACATACCTAGACGCTGTTTAATGGCGTCGATAACGGCATCACTTGAAGTGGCGCTCACGGTCAGCAGCATGCCTTCATTTTCATAGAAACCGGCCAGAGGCGCGGTTTTCTCATTGTATACATCCAGACGGTTACTGATGGCTTCTTCGGTTTCATCATCACGTTGTACTACCGGGCCACCGCATTTATCGCATTTGCCTTCCTGTTTCGGTGGATTGGATTTCACATTGTAGATGGCACCGCATTCGGTACAGGTGCGGCGAGTGGTCAAACGATCCAGGATGACATCCCGAGGCACATCGATATTGACCACACAATCCAGTTCCTCACCCATATTGGCCAGCATGGTTTTCAGCGCCTCAGCCTGTGGAATGGTGCGGGGGAAACCATCCAGCAGATAACCGCTTTTGCAGTCATCTTCTTTCAGACGATCTTTCATAATGCCCATGATCAGATCATCAGACACCAGATCACCGGCTTTCATCGCCGCTTCGGCCTGTTTACCCAGTTCAGTGCCAGCGGCCACTGCCGCGCGTAAAATATCACCGGTTGAGATTTGTACGGAACCGTCCAGTTGGGTGAGTAATTTTGCCACTGTACCCTTACCTGCGCCCGGTGCGCCTAATAAGATTAATTTCATTGAGTTTCCCCTGATAGTTTTAAAAATTTTATCTGCCGGCCCGAACAGCCCACAGATCCTGGTATTCGTTTACTGCTACGAGAAAAGCCATGATTTTATCGCGGAATGGCATTGTGCCTGCCTTTCACAGTAAAAATCAATAGCCAGTCAATCAGGCCAGCTGATCATCCGCCACGTGGTATTTGGGATCTTCCATCACATTCACCTCCACCAGATCTCCGGCCTTGGTCAATAGCTGGCGACATTCCGGACTCAGATGCCTGAGATGCAGGGTTTTGCCTGCCTTAATATATCGTTCGGCCAGAGAATCGATGGCTTCTATGGCTGAATGGTCAACCACCTTGGAGCTCTGAAACTCGATGATCACGTCATCCGGGTCGTTCTCCGGCTCGAACAGGTCACGGAAATTTTTCACCGATCCAAAGAACAAGGGGCCACTCAGTTCATAGATTTTTGAACCCTTTCCATCCAGGTAACTTTTCACGTCAATGTGCTTGGCATGCTCCCAGGCAAATACCAGTGCTGAGACAATAACACCCACCACAACGGCAACGGCCAGATCGGTCATCACGGTCACCGCCGACACCAGCACCAGCACAAAAGCATCGTGCCGGGGAATTTTACCCATGAGGCGCAGACTGGACCACTCAAAAGTCCCCATCACCACGATAAACATAACCCCTACCAGCGCCGCCATAGGAATTCCCTCGATCAGGCTGGAGGCAAACAGGATGAAAGACAACAGGAACAGGGCCGCTGAAATACCCGACAGGCGCTTATGACCGCCGGAATTCACGTTGATCATACTCTGGCCAATCATGGCACAGCCACCCATACCGCCAAAGAAGCCGGTCACGGTGTTGGCAATGCCCTGACCGACACATTCACGGTTTCCCCGGCCTCGGGTATTGGTCACTTCATCAATCAGCGACAGAGTTAACAGGGACTCGATCAATCCCACGGCCGCCAGGATAATGGCATAGGGGAAGATAATCATCAGGGTTTCTAAATTTAACGGCACCATGGGAATATGGAATACCGGAAAACCACCTTCTATAGACGCCAGATCTCCCACGGTTTTGGTGTCCATATCCAGGCTAATCGCCAGTACCGATACCACAATAATCGCCGCCAGTGAGGAAGGAAACTTGTTGGTAACTTTGGGCAGGAAATGAGTGATGGCCATGGTCAGTGCAATCAGCCCCAGGAATATCATCAGCGTGGAGCCACTCATCCAGTCACTCGCCCCATCTGGCCCAGTGGTCTGGAAATGCTGGATCTGGGCCAGAAATATCACTATGGCCAGGCCATTAACGAAGCCCAGCATCACCGGATGTGGCACTATGCGGATGAATTTACCCAGCTTCAGAATACCGGCACTGATCTGGATCAAGCCGGTGAGCACCACCGCGGCAAACAGGTATTCCACTCCATGTTCGGCCACCAGGGCCACCATCACTACGGCCATGGCGCCGGTGGCGCCTGATATCATGCCCGGGCGTCCGCCGAAGATGGACGCCAGCAAACCCACCATGAAAGCGGCATAAAGGCCGACCAGGGGTTCGACTCCGGCTACAAAAGCAAAGGCCACGGCTTCCGGCACCAGTGCCAGGGCTACGGTTAAACCTGAAAGTAATTCATTCTGTACACAAACACGGTTTTCGCAACCTAGTTGAAACATAACCGACCTCTAACATCCGGGGGCTAAAAAAAGATCGGCAATTCTAGCAGAACTGGGACTGTATTTATAATCGAACTGACTATGGGGCCAGATCAGAGTAAAGCCATCAACCCTCCCTGAGAGGCCGATTGGCCTTGTATTGATTAATCAGGCCATTGGTGGAACTGTCGTGACTGCTCACCGTATCAAGATCATTGAGCTCGGTTTGAATATGATTGGCCAGATATTTACCCAGCTCCACGCCCCACTGGTCGAAAGAGTTGATGTTCCAGATCACACCCTGGACGAATATTTTATGTTCATAGAGAGCAATCAATGAACCCAGGGTTTTCGGATCCAGTGTCTGAAATAAAAGCGTATTGGTCGGTCGGTTACCGGTGAATATTTTATAAGGCAAGAGTCGCTGAATTTCTGCCTCATCCATACCCGTTGCTTTGAGTTCTGCGTACACTTCATCCCGGTTTTTACCTTTCATCAAGGCTTCTGTCTGGGCGAAGACGTTCGACATCAGGGCCCGGTGATGGCGCGCATTACAGCAGTAGTTGGATACCGGCGCCAGGATATCTGCCGGTACCAGCTTAGTGCCCTGGTGCAACAACTGGTAAAAAGCATGCTGACTGGCAATACCGATCTCACCGAACAGCACCGGCCCAGTGGAATAATCCACCGGCACGCCATCTCGGTCCACGGACTTGCCATTGCTTTCCATATCGGCCTGCTGCAAATAGGCCGGGAAGCGATGCAGATGCTGGTCATAGGGCAAAATGGCAATGGTTTCGGCAGCAAAGAAATTGTTGTACCAGATACCCAGCAAAGCCATGATCACCGGGATGTTTTCAGAAAAAGGCGCAGTCCTGAAATGCTGATCCATCTCAAAAGCGCCCTGTAGCAGATCATCAAAATTCTCTGAGCCTATGGCAATTACGATAGATAAGCCAATGGCCGACCACATGGAATAACGACCACCGACCCAGTCCCACATACGAAACACATTTTCTTCGGCGATCCCAAACTCCCGTGCCCCCTCGACATTGGCGGTGACGGCGACAAAATGTTTTTGAATACTGGTTTCATCCCCTACATGACGCAGAAACCAGTTTTTAGCGGTATCGGCATTAACCATAGTGTCCTGAGTGGTGAAGG
>JBLYYN010000102.1:0-7533 GCA_048550535.1 Gammaproteobacteria bacterium | reverse complement strand
TTTGTGACCATGTCGATGATGGGAGCGTTGTTTCAGTTATTACCGGTTCTCGCCGGCTCACAATTTCCCAGGTCTAACATCACCAGCCCACTGATACATACATTTTTTAGTAGCGGCATAATATGCCTGGCATTGGGCCTTGCCAACTACCAGACACTACTGATCAAAACTGCCCTGTTTCTACTGCTGCCCGCTTTGCTGGCATTTTTAATCGGTACCAGTGTTAGTTTGTATAAGGCACAGTCCAGTCATGCATCAGTAACAGGCATGAAATATTCAATACTGGCCTTATGGATAACACTGGCACTGGGTACCATGCTGACTATTGGCCATGGCTGGCCATCGGTGGCTTTAATACGACATTACACCGAACTGCACCTTGCCTGGGCCAGTATTGGCTGGGTCACTCTCATGACCATAGCCATTGCTTATCAGGTGGTTCCGATGTTTCAGGTCACAAACAACTACCCGAATAGTATGCAACGAGCATTGATACCCGGTATTTTTCTGCTCATGCTTGGCTGGACCCTCGCCCGATACTTCACTCTGTCCAGTGTCTTAAACCTGTCCTGGCTCAGTACGCTTATGGAACTCATCATCTGCCTGCTATTACTCAGCTATGTGATTATGAGCATACGCTTACAGATGCAACGTAAAAAAAGACTTATGGATAGTTCTCTTTTCTTCTGGTTAACCGGACTCATTAGCCTGGCCATTTCTATAGTTATATTTTTATATACTAAAATTAATTATACAGACCATAGCATGTTATTAGGCTTGCTTTTCTTCACCGGTTTTGCCAGCTCCATTATCAATGGCATGTATTATAAAATCATTCCCTTCCTGGTCTGGCTACACCTGAACAAGAAACTGGCTTTCACTAACCGCAGTTTATCCAGCATCCCAACCATGCATGAAATCATTCTGCAAAAACACTCTTTCATACAATTTTTATTACATCTTTTCTCCATTATCATGACCATAGCCGCAGTCAGTTATCCCACTGTTTTTTTCTATCCCGCCGTTGTTAGCTGGCTACTGAGCTGGAGCTTACTATTACTGCTTATAATTAAATCTCTGCTTATATATCGTAATAGTTTAACCGCTAGATAAGTGGTTACTTATGCCGCTGTTCAGATTGATGCACATCAAGGCCATTTGCTACTCACTTCTCTTTACTAGAAGCTGATTTAAATACTGTGGTTATAAGTTGACTCACATCAAAGCCACAACAGGTGTTGAGCCACTAGCATACGCATTGATAAAAATAACTACCTATTACATCCAGCAGGAGTGAGGAAAATGAAGCGAAAAACCCTGACCCGGTTTATGACAGCAGGTTTCCTGGCTGCATCTGCATTGGCGATAGTGCCAATAGCAACAGCGGCCAAAGCAAAGCAACCGACGATGAGCGAAGCTGATTTCAAAAAAGCAGATTCTCTGTACTTCCAGCGTTGTGCTGGTTGTCACGGGGTTTTGAGAAAAGGTGCTACCGGTAAAAACCTGGAACCTGAAAACACCATAAAGAAAGGCCAGAAGCGTCTGGAGAAAATCATTGCGCTGGGTACTGAAGGCGGCATGAACAACTTCGATGACATTATGTCGGAGAAAGAAATCAGTATGCTGGCAACCTATATCCAGATCGATCCACCTAAACCCCCAGAAATGCCCCTGTCTCTGATGAAAGAACGCCACCAGGTGTTCGTTCAGCCAAAAGACTATCCAAGCAAACCTATGCATGGTCGCAACTGGGAAAACTTCTTCCTGGTTATTGAACGTGATGCGGGCAAGATTGCTGTTGTCGATGGCGACAAGCATGAAATTATCACGCACATAGATACCGGTTATGCCGTTCATGTGCTGAAAACCGTTGAGCACCATGATACTTTGCATGCTAAAGATCAAGGTCGTTTCTGGTACATAATGGGCCGTGATGGTCTGATGACGAAAGTTGACCTGTGGGCGAAGCCAGACAAGATGAAAGTAGCTTCGGTACAGGTTGGTTATGACGCCCGTGATGTAGCCGTATCAGGTGATGGTAAATACGTTGTCGGCGGCGTTTACTGGCCACCGCATTTCGTTATTCTTGATGCAAAAGATATGATGCCTCTGAAAGTCGTTTCATCTCGTGGCGTGAATATTGACGGTGACTATGTTGAAGAATCACGGGTTGCCGCTGTTTATGACACACCCATGGCACCTACCTGGCTTGTTTCTATGAAAGAGCTGGGGCAGATGTGGCAGGTAGATTATTCTGATATCGACAACCTGCGTATTGATAAAATCGATTCTGCCAAGTTCCTGCATGATGGTTTCTTTGATCCCACCGGACGTTACTTCCAGATCGCCGCTAACGCATCTAACAAGATGGTTATAGTCGACACCAAGGAACGTAAGCTGGAAGCCATGATCGATGTTGATAAGCTGCCCCATCCTGGTCCTGGTGCAAACTGGATAGACCCTAAATGCGGTCAGGTTAGTGGCACTACTCACTTAGGTACAGGTCTGGTAACTGTTTGGGGTAATGATCCTGAAGGCAACAAGAAAAATGCCTGGAAAGAATGTTACACCGTTGAAACTGACGGCCCTGGTGTATTCCTGAGAACCCATCCCAAATCTAACTATGTATGGGCAGACCAGACCAAGACTCCAGAACCAGAAGTTCAGCAATCTGTTCAGGTTATCGACAAGAAAACTCGTGAAATTGTTAAAACCATTCGTCTCACCGAGAAGAAAGGTTATGCGGCAGTTCATATCGAGTTCAATGACGATGGATCTGAAGTTTGGGTTTCAATCTGGAACCGTGCTGATTCGCTGAAACCTAATGGTCAAATCGTCATCTTTGATGCCAAAACGCTGAAAGAGAAAACTCGCATCAAAGGCTTCTATGCACCAACCGGTAAATTCAATGTTTACAACCGTGTCAATCACGTAACTTAAATCAGGTAACAAAGCTGTTTGGGCGGGTATTGTTACCCGCCCTTATTTAAAGGATCCTCTGATTAATTCATTACTCCAAACCGTGAATTAATCAGAGAATCACTAATAACGAGTTCCTAAAAAAGGTCCGGCTATTCTGGAGATAAACCATGTATGACCTCTATCGTCATTTACTTTCCCGTAAAATTATCCTTGGTACTACAGTCGGAGCTGCTATAGTTTTTATGATTGTTGGTGTTATTTTCTGGGGTGGCTTCAATACCGCCATGGAAGCGACTAACACACTCGATTTCTGTATCACCTGTCATGAAATGGAAGACAATGTTTATCAGGAATACAAACAAACCATCCACTACACTAATCGTAGTGGCGTGCGGGCCACATGTTCCGATTGCCATGTACCCGATCCCTGGGTACACAAGGTAGTACGTAAAATCCAGGCCAGTAATGAAATCCTGCATAAAATGCTGGGCTCCATTGATACGCCTGAAAAATTCGATGAAAAACGTTTACAGATGGCTAAAAACGTCTGGAGAGTGATGAAGCAGACGGATTCCAGAGAGTGCCGTAACTGTCACAACTTTGACTCCATGAATCCCGAAAACCAGCAACCTCGATCGGCTAAACAGCATTTAAATGCCATGCAAGCGGGTAATACCTGTATCGATTGCCACAAAGGCATTGCTCATAATAAAGTACATGACCAACTCACCGATGAAGAACTCGAACAACTTGAAGCCCCAATCCCTGAACACATCCGCCCTATAGCCCCACAATGGCTGGCACTGAATGATCCACAGGCGGCTACAGAAACTACAGCAGATACATCAGCTGCTGTTGCAGCACAGCCAGCCGTTGTACCAGCTGCGGCCGCTACTTCTGGCACTACAGAAGGCGTCATTGACTGGAGTGGTATAACTGGCCGCACGGTAACGGTCTTCTATCCCGGTCAATCCTCCATGGAATGGGCACTGGGTCGCCAGCATGGTGGTAAACGCGCCTTCAACACCGGTGACCGTTGCTTCGATTGTCATGAAAAAGAATTAGTTGATATCGGCAACAAGATTGTCACTGGCGAAAAAGAAATGAAAGTTGGCAAGGATAAAGATCACGGTATGGAACCTACCCTGATTCCTGGCAAACGCGGCAGCTTCCCGGTTCAGGTACAAACCGCATATGATAGTGAAAACCTGTACATGCGCTTTAGCTGGGCAGATTCAGCACATACCGCAGCACCCTTTGTCACTGGCGGCAAAATGGACCCAGCCAATAAAGTCAAACTGGCTATTATGTTTGCTACTGATGATGTCGAATATGCCGACCGAGCCGGCTGCTGGGGCACCTGCCATGCCGATCTCAGAACCATGCCTTTTGCGCCAGTGCAGGAATCCATTGCCGCCAGTTCAGCAGCCAGCCTGAACTCATCAGACGGTATAACCAAATACATCGGTGAAAGTCGTAGCGAGATTAATCTCAAAGCTCGTAAAGGCTCACTGGGTGGCTGGGACCAACTGAAAGACAGTGATGAGCTTAAAGCCGAACGGGATGCCGGTCATTATATGGATTTACTACGCTACAAAGCCGGTGACAATACTTCTGAGAATGGCCATATTCTGGCAGACCGCACCGTTAATGATGGCATAAACGTTGAGTTCACGGGTTCTTTGAATAATGGTAGCTGGACAGTAGAAGTCGTGCGTAAGCTCACATCTGATCAGCCTGGTGATATTAGTTTCGATACCTCAGCAATATATAACATTGGTTTTGCCATCCACGATGACTACACCAGTGCCCGTTATCACCATGTATCTCTCGGCTATAAACTCGGCTTTGATAATACGGGTACTGAAATTAATGCGGTGAAAAAATAATCCTCCAGCTACGCCCTCCAGTGGCGGGCGTAGCAAAGGATACTAAGCCGAGTATGACTTGTGAAGCACAAACGAAAAGATAATAATTGATCAAGCCCCCTTAACCTATTAAGGTCACTCAATAATGCTAAACATGATCAAACCACTCTCTTTGCTGCTAATTATTCTCCTGCTACCTGAGATCAGCCTGAGCGATCAAAAACAGGTCACGGTTGAGATTGTCAAGTTTGCATTTACACCACAGGAAATCACCATCAAACCAGGTACGACGGTGCGCTGGATAAACAAAGAAAAGCGCCAGTATCACAGTGTCTGGTTCGAACAACTGGGTGAACCGGAACCGGATTATCTTTTTCCTGATGATACTTATGAGCGTAAATTTGAAAAAACCGGCCGCTTCCCATACCGCTGTGGCCCTCACCCAAAAATGACCGGTGTAGTTCATGTCAAATAATCCTCAATCAGCATCCGTGAAGGTGTATCTGGTCGGCGCAGGCCCCGGCGACCCAGATCTACTCGCCGTTAAAGCTTTGCGCTTAATTCATCAGGCTGATGTGATTGTTTACGACCGCCTGGTATCACAAGCAGTACTGGATCTGATTCCCCATGGCACTAAAAAAATCTATGTTGGAAAAGCTACGGGTAAACATCATATGGGTCAGGATGAGATCAACCAGCTGCTGGTGAACCTGGCGAAAAAAAACCATTTCGTTGTACGCCTGAAAGGTGGCGACCCGTTCATCTTTGGTCGTGGCAGTGAAGAAGCCCTGTTTATGATCCAGCACGGTGTGTCATTTGAATACGTGCCCGGTATCACCGCCGCCTCGGCCTGTAGCGCTTATGCGGGCATACCGCTGACTCATCGGGGTATCGCCAGTAGTGTTCGTTTGATTACCGGCCACTGCCGGTCCGATCAGACTCTGGACCTTAACTGGGATAGCCTGGCCGATGCGGATACTACCCTGGTGTTTTACATGGGTCTGGCGAGTCTGCCGCAATTACGCCAGCAATTAATCGATGCGGGTTTAGCGGGCGACACACCCGCAGCTGCCGTTGAAAACGGCACCACCGACAAACAACGTCGATGCATTTCAACCCTGGATAAACTGACCGATGATGTCAGGGCCATGGATATTCAGTCACCGGCCTTGATGATTATTGGTAAAGTGGTCAATTTTGCCGAGCAACTTAACTGGTTCCAGCCCCAGACTGATTATGAAGATACACCACAAGCTGTTGAACACTGATATTAAAACCCGAGCTCTGCTCATCAGTCTGCTGCTGGCAACGGCCTGTAGTCATGCTGTATCCTCGGCCAGCGAGCTGAGTCAGCAACGACAACAAGCACTCACACATATGTTGAAACACGACTGTGGCTCCTGCCACGGCATGACCTTAAAAGGTGGCCTTGGGCCGGCATTGCTACCCGAAGCACTGGCCGCCCAAACTGATGAACTACTGTTTGTCACCATTTGGGAGGGCCGTCCCGGCACCCCCATGCCGCCCTGGAAAGCACTACTCAGTAAGCAGGATGTCAACTGGCTCATTCAACAACTACGCAAGGGTGTGCAATAAAAACAATGAAATCTAGAACCCAATTACTCGCAGGACTATTAACGATCATTAGCCTGTTAAGCGCATGCGCCCATCAGGAACTTCGCGCCACCGGTGACCTGGGGCTGATCGTCGAGCGGGCCATAGGCCGACTAACACTGGTCGAACACAGTAATAATCAGGTACTGACCAGGATAGATGGTCTGGGCGACCTATCCCATGCATCTATCGTCTACACCCGGGACCAACGCTATGGCTATGTGTTCGCTCGTGACGGTGGCCTGACCAAAGTCGATATGCTGAAACAGTCCATCGACAAACGCATCATCCAGTCAGGCAACAGCATTGGTGGCGCCATCTCCCAGGACGGTCGATTAATTGCGGTATCCAATTACAAACCGGGCGGTGTAAAAATATTTGATGCCGATAGTCTTACTCTGGTGGCCGACATCCCCGCCATCTATGGTGATAATAAACAGTCGAAAACAGTCGGCCTGGTGGATGCACCAGGACAAAAATTCGTCTACAGCCTGTACGACGCCGGTGAAACCTGGGTAGTGGATATGAAAAATCCACAACAGCCACAAATAACCAAATTTAAAAATACCGGCACCCTGCCCTATGACGGCCTGATTACCCCCGATGGTCGATATTACATCGCCGGCCTGTTTGGTGAAGATGGTATGACCCTGCTGGACATGTGGCACCTGGATAAGGGCATACAACGCATACTGAATAACTATGGCCGCGGCAAACAAAAACTGCCGGTGTATAAGATGCCTCACCTGGAAGGCTGGGCCATGGCTGGTGACAGAATTTTTATGCCCGCAGTGGGACAGCACGAAGTCCTGGTGGCGAATAAAAACAGCTGGCAACAGGTGGGGCGCATCCCGGTACATGGTCAACCCATCTTTGTCATGGCTCGTCCCGACCAGAAACAGATGTGGGTCAACTTCGCCCACCCCAGGAACGACACCATTCAGGTTATCGATGTTGAGACCATGAAGGTAATCAAAACCCTGAAACCGGGCAAAGCCGTGTTACATATGGAGTTCACACCCCGAGGTGAACATGTCTGGATGTCGGTACGCGATGAAGACCGGGTCGATATTGTGGATACCGAAAGCTTCAAAGTCATCGACAGTCTCAATGCCGACAAACCCAGTGG
>JBLYYN010000101.1:0-2502 GCA_048550535.1 Gammaproteobacteria bacterium | reverse complement strand
TATTGTGGCAGAGTGGATAGTTTCAGTTTTTCAATCAAAATTAATCGTTCTTGCAAAAGTGGCCAGTCCAGTATTTTTACGTCTGGTAAATGTCCGGCTAACAAGCTAGCTCGCCATTGCAGCAAGCCTAAACAACGTTGCTCAAGAGTGCCATGATGATGTGTCACCACAGGTACATACAAATGCTCAGGTAGATCATCAAGATAATCCAGAGCATTTTTAGACGATCCAGGCATCAATACGCGATTGAGAGTGAATTGTTTTCTATTAGAAGGCTATCAACAGCAATTTCTACTTTATGCATCCTGCGTTCGTAATCGGATAGTGTCAGCGAGCCTTCATGGCCAGTCGATATATATTGCACCAGAAAGCTTCCCGTCAACCACAGGTGTGAATCAATTAATGAGGCTATAGTGGCCTGTTGTTCAGTATATTGATGACGAACCTGTATTAGTTCATTAATCACATGCTTTACATCTGCCTTGGCTGCGTCTACATAGCTTGATGAAAAGTAACAGGGTTCAGTGACCGGTTGATATTGTGTTTTTTCAACCAGTCGATTCTGGGTATTGTTGACATAATTGGTAATATCCACCCATTTACCGTTAATATGGGTCTGTTTAAATTGATCATCAAAAAACTCTGTTTCGAGTTCACTCAGGGTATAGCCCCTGCCCTGGTTACTTCGATCCTTCTGATCCGGAGGCGACAAATAAAGTACTTCATTATCACGTTCAGCCAGGCTTACTTTTTCCTGTAATGTCGTTATTTCTCCAGTCGGAGTCATAAACAGCTTTTCACCGCGATCATTGGTTTTATGGATAAACTTTTTGTTATCGGCCTCTGATTTTTGTTCCCATACATTCACCAGCTTATTAAATCGTTGCAGGGTATCCGAGAAATCCAGTTGTAAATACTGGCGAAACCATTGGCTCAATTCATCTTGTTGATCCGGCTCAGTCCACACACTATGTATTAATAAGACACAATCATACTGGCTAATACTTGACTGCTGGTTAGTATGGGCTGCCACTTTCAATAGCTTTAACAGTTTACGCCAACGCCGGTCGGATACATAGATATCCATTCCATGTAAATATTGCCTGAGATCTTTCAGTAATTGCCTGGCCTGTTCTGACAATTCAACCGATTCAGACTCCTGCTGTAACTGTTCGACCTCTTTTAATGTCAGGCAATCACCAGGCTTAAGATCTAACTTGGGTAAACGACTGACATCCAGCAAAGCATCAAAATTATCATCGCTAACTTGCGCCACCTGATAGCGCAATAGAAAGCGATCATACAATGCCAGTAAACTGTCATCGTCCGGCAGTTCATTACTGGCGGCCAGTACACAAATTAACGGTGTTTTAATACGCTCACTGCCATTATCGAATTCGCGCTCATTTAACAGGGTCAACAAAGCATTTAGTATGGCACTATTGGCTTTGAATACTTCGTCTATAAACGCAATACTGGCTTCTGGTAAGTAGTTTTTCGTTAATCGCTGGTAGCGATCCTGTTCCAGTGCCTTAATAGATAATGGACCAAACAGTTCTTCGGGGACCGAGAATTTAGTTAATAGCCGTTCGAAATAATTCGCCTGGTTAAAAACATTATGAAGCTTACGTGCCAGCTCACTTTTCGCCGTACCGGGTGGACCAATAAGCAACAGATGCTCGCCACTTAATGCTGCCAACAATGACAGTCGTGCTGGCACATCTCTTTCCACCAGGCCCTGGCATAAATATACGGATAATTTCTCGAGCTTTTCACGCATCTTAAAATTTCACAAATAAACAGCCTGTCCATGCAGGCTGTTTATTTATAAGTCCAGCATCAGTTTCAGTGGGATACGCATGCCTGCTATTTTACAGGCCTGTTGTGCAAATCCATAAGGAAACAACTTATACAGGTACTTTCGTGTTGCTTTCTCTGCACCATATTGCTGTTTAAGACCTTTAAGGATAGTACGAGCCTCAGGAACCGCCTGGCGCTCCTCATAGTGATTCCGAACCATTTCTACTACCTCCCAATTGTCCGAATTCAGGTCAAAGCTGATACTATCTGCCAGGGCCTGTGCAACATCTTTATCCCAGTCTTCCGGATTGGTTAAATAGCCATGCTGACACAGTTCAATTTGTTTACCATTCACTTCTAACATTATTGTATTCCTCTTTAGTGCAGGTCAGGGATAACACCCACCTGCGGCATCTCTGCAAGTCCCGTTTCTCGGGCATGCTGTTCAAAGCCCTTGTTCTTCCAGAAGAAGGCTCCGGGCATAGTAGTCGGCACTACCAGTACGTAAAACAAAGCTCGACTGACCACGGCTGACAACAGTACTGTTGTCGCCAACAACATCCAGGCAGTCACTACAAGAACAGATTCAGATGGCATCAGATAGATCACCGCCAGGACTGCAATATTTATCAACAGGACTATATTGCGGGTGATATAAGTTTTACCGAAGGTGGTCACCTGCTCGTAATAAGACACGGCACC
>JBLYYN010000100.1:0-3998 GCA_048550535.1 Gammaproteobacteria bacterium | reverse complement strand
ATTCTTTGCGTGATTCCAGAATGCCCTTGTCATGCAGGATGGACAGATGCTGTGAAATATTGCTTTGTGTAGTCCCCACATTTTTAACAATATCATTCACTGAAATTTCCTGGTCCTTCAAAGTGCACAGTATCTTAAGCCTTAATGGATGTGACATGGCTTTGATAGACTGAGTTGTGCGATCGATATCGATGGCATCGGTAGGTAAACTATCGTTAGTTTGTAATGTAATCATTTTTGCCTCCCCTAGGTTGACAACCTTAATATTAGTGTTCATTGATGGAGGAACATATAGGGTTTATACCTAAAATCGATTGATATTAAACAATTTGTACGGGATTCGAGTCTGTATTCTCACAATCAGGCGTGTTTGTCAGATGGCTGTCTCATTAGATACAGGATGATCAGTATCGCAGGTAGTCCGAGCAGGGAGGAATAGATGTAAAAGGTAAAATAGCCAAAACTGTCTACCACGATACCGGAAAAGCCAGCAATTATTTTCGGAAACAGGGTCATCAGCGAACTGAACAGGGCGTACTGGGTGGCGGTATAGGCGGTATTGGTCAAACTGGACAAATAAGCGATAAACACCGCCGCGGCTATACCACCGGCCAAGCTGTCGGCTCCTATCACCACGGCCAGCATAGTCATGTCATGGCCGATCTGTGACAGCCAGGCGAATAACAGGTTAGTCAGGATTACCAGCATACCCCCGCTTAACAGGATTGGCATAATGCCATAGCGAATGACCAGAATACCTCCGAATGCGGCTCCGGTGATGGTGAGGAAAAAACCAAACAGCTTGGTAATACTGGCAATTTCAGATTTACTGAAGCCCAGGTCCAGATAAAACGGATTCGCCATGGAGGCCATGGTAATGTCGGTGACCCGGTAACTGGCGATCAACAACAGAATCATCAGCGCCAGATGGCCATTGCGCTGGAAAAATTCGGTGAAAGGCGCGATCACCGCTGCGGTAAACCAGTCGATGAATTGCAGTACACGCCCTTTTAAGTGTATGTGTTGCTCGACTTTGCCGATTAGCTGTTCTTCCTGGGCCAGAGTAGAGGGTTTGATGCGATGTTCCGGCTCCCGAACTATCAGGGTGGCGATAATGCCGACGCTGGTCAGCGCTGCCATACAGATATAGGCAATCTGCCAGTTGATGAAGTCTGCGATGTACAGGGCCCCGGCACCCGCAAATAAGGTGCCCACTCGATAGCCCAGTACATAGGTGGCCGACATAGCGGCCTGGTATTCTGATTCGATGGCTTCAATACGGTAGGCGTCAATGACGATATCCTGGGTGGCGGAAGAAAAAGCCACCAGCAGTGCATAGAGGGCAAACAGCTGGAGATGGTTCGCCGGAGTGGTGAAGGCCAGCAACAGCAGACCACTGGCAATACCAGACTGCGCCAGCAACAGCCAGCTGCGTCTCTGACCCAGTGATTTAGACAATACCGGCAAGGGTACGCGGTCAACAATAGGTGCCCAGAAAACTTTCACCGAATACATAATCCCGATCCAGCTGAAAAAACCGATGGTGGTACGACTAACATTGGCTTCGGTGAGCCAGGCAGTTAGAGTGGAGAACACCAGCAGGAAAGGCAAACCAGCTGAAAAGCCCAGAAACAGCATGCCCAGGACTCGGGGGCGTCTATAAACACTGAGGGCTTCTAGCCAGCTATGTTTCGGCTTGTCTGGGCTCATGTAATCTCGTAATCATAGTCGATGATCAAGGGGGCATGATCCGAGAAACGTTCATCTTTGTAAATGCTGGTTTTTTTTACCGTGTCTTTTAGACCGGGAGTAATGATCTGGTAATCGATACGCCAGCCGGTGTTATTGGCCCAGGCCTGGCCTCGGTTCGACCACCAGGTGTATTCGTGTTCCTGCTGGTTCACCACCCGGAAGGCATCCACATAGCCCACATCATCAAACAGAGTATCCAGCCAGGCCCGTTCTTCCGGCAGGAAACCTGAATTTTTCTGGTTGCTGCGCCAGTTTTTGATATCAATTTTTTTATGGGCAATGTTCCAGTCGCCACAGATCACATATTCCCGACGCTTGCGTCGCAGCTTCTGTAAATAGGGCATGAAGCGGTCCATGAAATCGAATTTCACCTGCTGGCGTTGTTCACTGGAGGAACCGGAATGCATATACAGGGAAATTACACTGAGTTTGTCGAACTGCACTTCAAGATAGCGACCCTCCAGATCGACATCATGCCAGCCAATTCCATTGATGATTTTTTTCGGCTCCTGTTTACTGTAAATCGCGACTCCGCTATAACCCTTTTTTTCGGCATCGTGGTAATAACAGTGGTAGCCCTGGGGGCAGAAGATGGCATCGCTAAGCTGGTGTTCCTGGGCCTTGGTTTCCTGAATGCATACCACATCGGCTTTTTGTTTTTTCAACCACTCGAAAAAACCTTTGCGTGCGGCGGCCCTTATGCCGTTGGTATTAATTGTTATAATGCGCATTATTCATATAGCACTTGTAGCGACAAAACCGTTATTCTACCTCAGCCACCACGGGATAGGCCAAAACATGCAGCAATACCAGAAGAATTTTATCGAACTGGCACTCCATAGCCAGGTACTGAAATTCGGCGAGTTCAAACTCAAGTCCGGGCGTCTGAGTCCCTATTTTTTCAATGCTGGCCTGTTCAATACAGGTAAAGCACTGGCGCAGCTGGGTAGTTGTTACGCACAGGCCATTGTTGATAGCAAGATCAGCTATGACGTGCTGTTTGGCCCTGCTTATAAAGGCATACCTCTGGTGGCCGTGACTGCCATGGCGCTAGCCCAGGATCATGGTCTGGATGTGCCCTATGCTTTCAATCGCAAGGAGAAAAAAGATCATGGTGAAGGTGGTGTCATTGTTGGTGCACCACTGGAAGGTCGGGTGTTGATACTGGATGATGTGATCACTGCCGGCACCGCCATCCGTGAAGCCATTGATATCATCGATGCCGAAAATGCCACCGCAGTGGCTGTCGTGATTGCACTGGATCGCCAGGAAAGAGGGCAGGATAAGCGCTCGGCGGTACAGGAAGTGGAAGACGATTATGGTATTGCGGTGAAAAGTATTATCAATATGTCTGACCTGATTCAGTACCTGGAGCAACAGGGAAACCAGGCTGAGATGCTGGACGCCATGAAATTTTACCGCATTGAGTATGGCATCTAGGGAGCATCAGATACTTGATCAGAGGCTCCCTAGCCGATAATCAGTTTCAGGCCCACTGCCAGGGTGATGATCTCAAAGCTGCGTTTAATCAATCGATTGCCTTTGACTATGGCCAGGTGAGCACCCAGATAACCGCCCAGTAGTGAGCCGAGCAACAATGCCGGTAGCCAGAGCCAGTAAATTTCACCCAGAATACCCAGGGTGATGGCTCCGGTGGCATTCCAGAATAGTCCGACCAGAATCAGTGTATAAGCCACCGCCATTTTATAATCCAGTCCAAACCAGCGTATCAGCCACAGGGTGACGAACAGACCCGTACCGGAAGTGAGTGAGCCATTCAGCGCACCAATAATGAAAATAACCAGGCCGCCCAGTAGATATCCATTACGAGTACGATTGCGGGCTTCATACACCTGCCCCAGTTCAGGTGAAACCCAGGAGTAAATACCCAGTCCCATGGTGAGCAGGCCCAGCGAGACCTGTGCTATTCGGTCCGGTATGGAGAGGATAATACTAGCACCCAGTATCACTCCGGGAATTCCACAGGCCAGGATGAACAGAGCAAAACGACGTTCCAGATGACTGCTTTTCAGATGGCGCAGAGTGGCGCCCACCCCCAGGGCTATGCTGGCGACTTTATGGGTGGCCAGTGCAATGCCGAAGGGCAGGCCTAGAAAGATCAGCGCCGGTAGCTGGATGAGCCCGGCTCCGCCACCGGCCAGGGCCGAAAACAGATTGGCAAACAGTGAAATAACAAATAAAAGCAGGTGATCCAGGTAGGGCAAAGTGTCATCCAGCAAGATAAT
>JBLYYN010000099.1:0-5631 GCA_048550535.1 Gammaproteobacteria bacterium | reverse complement strand
TATATGCAATAAACCCAGAATTAGAATTACATTTATTGAATTTATCAGCTTCATAGACAGGCCTGAGCCGCTAAAAAGAGCATTATCTATAATATGATAGCTGTCCGTTTTATTCTAGAAACGATCATATTTCTCCTGCCCTATCATGTTCAAAGTGAACGCCCAGGCCCTGATAAGGTCAACTTCTTATCTTTACCTAAAATACCTGTTACAAAAATCACTTTTTCGTCTGAATTTTCTGAAACAAGATTCCATTTCAGGGCAGAGAATATACTCAGAGAATATACTCAATGCCTGGCGATCAGATGTAGGGGGAAATATTAATTGGGCTCCGAATGAGCCCAATGATCAGTCAGTTTCTTATTTCCGTCTGTGTGTATTGAAATTCTGCACCAGTTTTTGCAGATGTGCCGCCAATTGAGTCAGGTCTTCGCTGGCACTGGCGGTTTGTTCTGCGCCCAGAGCGGTTTCTTCGGCAATCTGACTGATGCTGACAATATTTCTGTTGATTTCTTCTGCCACCGCACTTTGTTCTTCGGCGGAACTGGCAATCTGGCTGTTCATGTCATTGATGCGATCAATCGATGAAGTGATCACTTCCAGTGCCTGACCGGCCTCAGCCGTTTTGCTAACACCGTCCTGCGCCTGGTTTTGGCCGGACTCCATCACACTAACCGCTCGTTCGGCCCCTGCCTGCAAG
This sequence comes from Gammaproteobacteria bacterium, assembly GCA_048550535.1. Taxonomy (GTDB): domain Bacteria; phylum Pseudomonadota; class Gammaproteobacteria; order SZUA-229; family SZUA-229; genus CBDULX01. The sequence continues at coordinate 4,931 of JBLYYN010000099.1, read as the reverse complement.
CGATTGATCATGTCTTCAATCTCCTGAGTGGAGGTCTGGGTGCGGCCGGCCAGAGTACGAACTTCATCGGCTACCACAGCAAATCCACGCCCCTGCTCACCGGCCCGGGCGGCTTCTATGGCGGCATTGAGCGCCAGCAGGTTGGTTTGTTCGGCAATGTCGCGAATAACATCCAGTACACTGCCGATACTGACACTTTCCTTCTCCAGTGAATGAATGACTTCCGAGGCCTCGCCGACTTCCTGTGCCAGTTGGCCGATGCTGGTAATGGTGGCATTAACAATAGTTTGACCGTTTTTCGCGCCTTCATCGGCCTCTTTGGCCGCAGTGGCCGCAAACGATGCATTATTGGCCACCTCATGTACCGTGGCATTCATCTCGTTGATGGCGGTAGCAATCTGCTCGGTTTCCGATCGCTGTTGCTGAATGGCCGCCGTAGTTTGTGCGGTGATGGTTGAGGTTTCATTGGCAGCTGAAGACAGTTGGCTGACAGCACTGGAGATTTCATTGATCACCGTCTCGAAGGTATCACCAATTTGATTAAACGCCCTGGCGATACGTCCCAGCTCATCTCTGGACTGATAATCTGCTCGGGCAGTGAGGTCGCCCTCAGCGATTTTCTTAGCTGCCGAGTTGAGCTGATGTACGGCGCGAGACATATTACTGATAATCATGTAAGCAATGGCCGTACTGAACAGTAAAGCAAACACCAGCACCCCAATCAGGCTCCAGAACACGGAATTATATTTCTGCTCGGCATTTTCATAATACACCTTTGCCGTCTTTACCTGCATGTCCCCTAATCCATGGCTTTGTTCACCCAGACGATTGAACAGCGGATTGACCTTTTCCAGAATGATGCGATTAGCTTCATGGTAGTCACTGGATTGCAGTGCGCGCAGTACCGGGAGCATGCCTTGTTCGTTATATTCAGTAAGCAGCTTGTCCAGGCTATTGGCGAGCCGTAGCTCCTCACCATCCATCTCAGAAGCCTTAATTTCAGCAAAGGTTTTGTCAATTTCACTAATATTGCTTCTGATTTCATTGATGTGTCTGTTAATAGAGTGGTTATGGGCTTTGGAGAAGGGCGAATTACTGTCGTGTTGCAAGCTCAGCAGCATTTGAGATCGGCTCTCATCGATCAGGTTATTGATCTTGGCCAGGCGGACCGTGTGACTGAGCGAATCGTTATACAGGTCCTCAATGGCCATTTCCGACCAGTGCATGCCGTTCAGCCCCATAATGCCAACAATGGCGAGAAGACTGAGAGAAAAGATCACAAGAAAAATTAAGCGGCTCTTGATGGAAAGGTTGCGGAACATGCTCATAGGCTTACATCTCTATTGATAACAGGCGCTACAGAAAGCATGATCTCTCTGTCAGCAAGTATCTAAATCACTGAATGGTGTATTATTTAGCTATGAAAATAACAGTTATTTTCATAGTTTATGTATAGTCCAAGATTTTATCCAGGTCAAAAAACTGGACCAATTGATATGCACTATTCATCCCTATGATGTAAATTCTTGAGCCAGATCAGAACCAGCGGTACTTTCCAGCTTAAAGTATGTTGGGGGATAGCGACGAGTTAAATCCATGGTATACCTGCCATTGATCATCCTTGTTCGGAGCCCCTCAAAAATACAAACGATTTAATGACTGGCATACTGTTTTATCCTGGTCTCGCTCTCTGTTGCAGACCTGATTCTACTTCCTGTACCCTTGTAGACGTGCCCCTGGCTACCCACTAGTCATATTTAGGCATCATCGATATTGCTATACCAGCGCGCTATGAGATCTTCGAATGGCATGGGTTTATCAAAATAGTAGCCCTGAAAATTATGACAGCCCATACCTACCAGGCAATCAAACTCCTCTATGGTTTCTACTCCCTCAGCAATAATGTCTTTGCTCAGGTTTTCTCCAAGTGAGACCAATGCCTTGGCAATGGCTTTATTATCACTATCTATATGTAAGTTGCGGACGAATGACTGATCAATTTTAATGGTTTTGATGGGTAATTTTTTCAGGTAATTGAGTGATGAGTAGCCCGTACCAAAATCATCAATTGAGCAGTCAAAACCATGCTGTCGTAGTTGTTCAATGAGTTGAACGGTTTCTTCAAAACGCTCGACCAATGTTCCTTCTGTCAATTCTATACCTAATAGATTTGCCGGTATCCCTTTATCAGATGTATGCTTGATCATCTCGTTCATGAATCGCGAGCTGGTTAATTGACGCGCATTTACATTGATGGACAGTTTTGTGAAATTGCCTGGTATGCCATGCTTAATCAGGTAGCACAATTGATCACAGGCCGTCATCAATACCCAACTACCAATCTCCACAATAAGCTCGCTTTCCTCGGCCATGGGAATAAAAATACCAGGTGGTACCCTGCCCCAGCGTGGATTATTCCACCTCAACAATGCTTCAGCACCGATTAACAGACCCATATTGTCATATTGTGGCTGCCACCATAAGTCCAGCTCCTGTTTATCTAATCCTGCCTGCAGAGATTTTTCCATCTCTACGCGCTCATTAAGTCGATCCAGCATTTCCCCCTCAAACTGGACACCCTGTTTGTGCCAAGCCAGTTTGGCTTCCGATTTTGCGATATCAGCATGTTTGATAATCATTTCAAAGTCATCGCTGACAGGACTTTGATTCGATAATATTTCATAACCAATGCTTAAGCTTACACTGATGACGTGACCACCAATTAATGCGGGTTCACTCACCACTGACTGAATCTTATTAATAATACGTTGGGTATTATTTTGTGCGGCTTCAAGGCTGTCACCCACATGACTAAGCAAGACCACGAAATCTTCTTCGTCGATATGGGCAGCCAGATCATTGCGTCGGGTAAGGGTCTTTAATTTACCTGCAAGCCAGCGCATGAGCTCTTCTCCTATCTCATGCCCGAGCATGCCTTTTACCTGCCTCATTTGATTCAATTCAATATAGAGCAGGACACTGAATATCTCATGGCGACGACAACGAGCCATTTCTGCAGCCAGCATCTCGTTCAGAAATACTCGGTTTGGGAGATCTGTTATCTGGTGATGCGTGGCCTGATATCGTAAGCTTTCTTCAGCTTCCTTCCTCGCCTTCACCTCCCTTAATAAACTGTCGTGCACTATAGATGCATAGCAACTTTTACTTAATTTCGCCATGATGGGCAAAAGCGCGCTGGACATCACTGTCTCCAGAACCTGTTTGCAATGAAAGATCAGGCAACCGTGTTCAGGCAACACATAGCCATAATACTGAGAGCCATTTATCTCCATTTTATCAATATTTCCTGATATAACAGAGTAAACCATCGACTGTAATTCCTTGCTTATTTTCCATCTTGCACCACGATCACGATCAGGAATACTGAGATAATGTTCAGGCAAAATAACTTCATCCCCGGTATTGATTCGGGTTTCTGGCCAGCCATTGTCATCCCGATACAAAAAAACATGGGCGCTGATTAAGCGTAATCGTTTGATACAGACATGAAGAAAATTATTCAACATGTTTTCCAGATCAATTTCCGTCCCGATAGCCATGGCCAGCTCATGTTGAATGGATATGATCTGTAAAGTATTAACTACTTGTTTGTTTTCAGTCTTAGATGAGGAGGGCTGCATATTTAGATAAGCTGAAGATTAATAACTGCCGATAACAAACGATTTATTCAGCAGCTGTATAGGTCCGCCATCCTCGTTCGCAATTTCACCCAGAGAAAGTGCACCCACTAAGGATGCCTGTGCAGGCATAAAACCATTAATACCATGCAATTCTTCAGGAAATCGAGTATCCAGGTACAATAAACGACTAATACAATCAAATATAATTGTGGTTGTATTGGGAGCGCTGCTCTCATGCTCCAGCATAGTTAGGGCTTCTTGAGCAGCCTGCTTAGCAGAATCGATTAAATAATTGGCTTCTCCTTTTAAAATATACACAGTTGCATTCGTTGGAAGCTCTCCTACGCAGGTGATTGTTTTACCATCGCAAACAATCGGATCGCGCACCAGAAGATCTGTGCCCATTTCTGAAATTCCAAATGGAAAATATTTTGAAACATCAAAAAAATTATCTGTTGTGAAGCGGTGATCACTTATACGCTCAACCACATCGCGATAAAGCTCGAATGCCGGTTGAAAATTCAGCGAAATAATTTTGTGCCCATCGGCTTCAGTGACCAGATATGGACCGTCCAGTATTTCCCAGCCATGGCCTGCTGCACTACGCATACCATTGGAAAGGCTTATGACCAGGGCCGCATCCTGCAACATACCTCTGTTGCTAAACAAACATGGCCGGTGAACAAAATCGAGAGACCCTGCACCGCCCCCTATAACCTGCAACCCGGAACCTAACTCCTGATACAGTTTCTCAATAAAAATTTCTACATGTCCACTCAGACCATCAATCAGAATCATCAAATTAGATGAGTCATTTAATCGAGTCCTGCACTCTTCCATATTGTCGTAGAGACCATCCGGGCTCGGATTTTCGAAGATAGCAACAGGCATTTCAAAATCATAGCCAATCAGAACCGTGCCCGTGTCATACTTGTTATTTTCATAAACTATGCTCGGAAACAGGCCACCAAAAACCTGGACCGATAAAGATTGCAGATACTCAGACATATCATCAGCGTTATACGCATTAGCCGCACAAGAAAGAATGAGAATACTTTTTTTGCCAGCGGCCTGCATTTTATTGATTTGTTTCTGTAATGCCTTGTTAGTCGTATCAGATAACAGGTGCGTATCGACATTGCCATAGTCAGAATGATGTGGAGATGATGCATTCAATATATTGACTCCTGGCCGTCTTAACTATGAATTCTGCATCTCCAGGCTACCGCACACTGGATACATGCACGTAATTAACAACCAGAGGCCTGTGACTGACGAGCGAGCATGGCT
>JBLYYN010000098.1:0-3997 GCA_048550535.1 Gammaproteobacteria bacterium | reverse complement strand
GGAATGCCTGAACAGGATATTGTAATAATCTATGAATAATAAACTCTTCAATTACTTAATTATTGGCCTTGTCACCGTCGTCGTTTTCATTCTCCTGTTATTCGTTAGCGGACTGGTTATAAGCACCATTGTTGCGCTGGCCGTAGGCATTGCTGTTTACTTCATTCTGAAAAAACAGATGGATAAGAACGATAAGCCCTCAGTGGCTGAAGAAGAGCCTTTAAACGCCGAGGATGTGGGCATCAGTGCTTTGCTGCACACGAATATAGAACTGCGTAAAACCATTATACCAACGTCCATCAGGGATGCCTTTGAGCAGGTCATCGACCAGTTGATCGACCTGCTGCCCAAGGTGAATGCGGCCAGCCCAGACGGTGAACTGGCCTGGGTGATCAATCGTATGGCCACCGAATACCTGCCTGAAAAATCCGTTAAGCCTTACCTGGCGCTGGATGAGCAGGCCAGACATGATGAAAACACTATGACTACTGTGGAAGAAGGTCTTGCGGGCATGAAGGCTGAACTGTCTGATGTCGAAGACATCCTGGCATCACGCCAGACCAACGAATTTAATACCAAAGCCAAATTCTTGAAACGCCGTTTCAATGTTTAAATCCAGGGGGGAAAGATGAGCGAACAACAACAAGCACCTAAATGGGCCAACGATAACGACATCGGTGGCATGAAAGAGCGATCTCTGGCACTGGTAGGCGAGGTGAAGGAGAAATCCGGCCCTGCCATGATGCGGGCCATCGATGATATTGGCGCCGGCTCCCAGAAAAAGATGATGATGGCGAACGACCTGATGTCGAACAGCGTCAACTCATTGTTAAAGGGCCTGGATGGTAAATCCCCCACCGGTGCGAAACTGCTGGAACTTCGCTCCGCGATGGATGACCTGAACCCCCACTCACTGGGTAATGCCTGGTGGTTTTCCTGGATGCCCAAGGGCATCAAGCGTAAGGCCATCTCACGTTTTATACACAAATATGAACCCATGCAAAAGCATGTGAATGGCATATTGTCAGGTTTACGCGCCGGTAAAGACGACCTGCTGGAAACCAGTATTGAACTGGAACATCAATACACGGAAATTGAAGGCGCCCAGAAAGAAATTCAATCTGAAATCTATATCGGTGAACTGTTCATCGATGAGCTGGAAAAACTGGAAGCCGGTGTGGATGCCAGTGATGTGCAGGAACAGCAGAAACTGGCCTCTGGCAAGAATAAGGCGGCACGTCGTATCCGTGACCTGCGCACCATGGAACATGCTGCGGTACAGTTCTTTATCAGTATTGACCAGACCGTTGCCACTAACGAGTTATTGAGCGAACAGATCGACAGTGCCCTCACCGTAGGACCCATGGTGATGACCAACGCGCTCAGAATCCAGGCCGCCCTGGCCAAACAGGACACCGTCAGAAAGGCGGTACAGGGATTCCAGGAAGGTCTCGGTGAAATGATGGCGCAAAATGCCGCCGCGGTGAATAAAGCCGCGCAGGACGTAGGTGACATGTACAACAACCCGGTGATTGCACTGGAGAAAATGGAACAGGGCTTCGACCAGCTGATGCAGGCCGTACAGACCGCCAATGAAACCATGGCCACCAGCACCCTCAAAGCCCGTGAAACCAGTGCCCGCTTAGCGGACATGACCGCCGAACTGAGCCCGGTGGCAGAAGGCCTGCGCGATGCCCGCAATGAATCACAACAGGAAGAAAAAGAAGTGGCGGGTGAAGTCCTCAGCAAGGGTGAAGAAAAGTGAAGGATCTCAGCAAACGACTGGCTGCCATACGGGGGCTTAATCCACTGCCGACCCAAGAGCGGCGCACACTGGACATCACCGCCATAAAGAAAGGCGGTTATCTTGAACTGGATAAGCAGACCTGGAAGGTGAACAATATCTTTCTTTATCTCGATGTTAAATGGAGTAATTTCAAGCATCGCAAAAAAGATTACTGGGTAACAGAACTCGAGCTCTATTCACTCAACACCGGCAAAACCCTGTATGTCGAGTGGGAAATCGATGACGAGCTGGAAATCTGCCAGACCGATGCACTGGTTAAAATGCGTGATATCCAGTTTGAGGGCAAATCATTGAGCCGTGCCGACCTCGACTATATTGCTGACGAAGAAGAAGGCGAAGTCATTCACAATGGTGTGCGCTATGAATACAGCGAAGACGACACCTGGGCGGGCCTGTTCATCAAGGCCCATGGTTCCAAAGATGGCATCCCCATGCGCGCCTATGAATTCGAATCGGATAATGGCCAGTGTTTAACCATCGAAACCTGGCACGAAGATGATGATGAACATCCCGATCGTGAAGCCTTCCTGAGCCATCCAATTGACAGCCATGTTATTGCGATTTTACAGATCGAGGGATCCAGGGCACCTCTGAACAAGTCATGATTGCGATCTTACGGTTTAAAAACTCCAGCTTCTTCGTTGAGAATCTTACTAATAGCTCACTATTAGTTGCGATCCTCACCTTGAATCTGAAATTTTTAAACAGTAATCTCATCAACCAGACTTATTCAGAGGTTCCCTGGCCAGTAACGGCGTGTTCAATAGCAGTGGATACTGAGAAATGCCATTACTCGCTTTGCATCTCTTTGTAAGCACCTATTGCTAGTAACCATCAATAATAAACAAGGGAATACCGCTTGAAACAAATTTATAAAAGCCTGTTCAGCCTCATCAGCCTTATGATTGCTGCACTTTTGCTCAGCAGTTGTAGCGGACTACCCGATTCCATGGTGCACGAGGCTGAGTTAATACCCTATAAGTTAAAGCAACAGGGTATATTCATTGATGAAAGAAAAACAGTTTTTGATCAATTAAACACGCATAAAGAATGGGCATTTATCCAACCCTACCTGGAGAAGGAACAGTGGTCAGCATTTTTCATTAGCGCCAGTAATGAACTGGCTAATGCAAACACACTATACGAATCAAAAATTCTACCCATGCTGGATCGCGACGATCCCAAAGATCGAGATGACTTCTCACGCCTGCTGTATCAATTCGATAAGTTGTACAAAGCTTCAACCGAGGCCGCATTAAAAGCTGAGCAACGCATGGCGTTCCTGATCACAAGCCGTGATACTGCAGCTGTCATCTACGACCAGGCCAAACGTGAATCGGCCCAGGTGAAAGCGCTGGAAAGCCAGTTAATCACCCAGGCCAATAAGGCCATGAAGGATTATGGCCCTAAGACAGATGACATCAAACAACGCGTAAAAGCCATTAGCGAAATGGCCGACACCGCACAGAACGCGATGAACCGGATTGCTGAACAATTCAAAAAATCACCCCGCATGGACTACGCCCTGTTTGGTGATGAGAGCGTCAATATTTCGCAAACATTAAAACAGACTCAGGAATACTACAAAGTCGCCAGCAGCAAACTGGATGAGCTGTATCGCAGTTATGTCAAGGTACTGGCTGACCAGCGAATTGAATACTATGTGGTGATTGGCCGCGCCAACTGGTGTGAAGGCGACTTTTGTGGCAACGGCAGCACAAGGCATTACCCACCGGCCCAGGTGGATGAAAAAATGTTTAAATATTTCGACACATTAACTATCAACACCATTGCCAGCAACCGTCCAGGCTTGTTTAGTGGCGAAAAATTCAAACTCTATATTCCCGAAGTCAGATGGAATGCTCTCAAAATTCAGAAAAAATGGAGCTGGCCGAGCGGCAATAATTATGCCGATTACTGGGTCGAGAAAACCTATGCCAACACCTATCACAAGTACATCGAAATCGTGAATGACAAGATGACAGAAGGCGGCTGGGTAAAAGTTGATGAAAACAGTTTCTGGCAACAATACGACAACCTGGGCATGGCGATACTCAGCAAACCTTATGGTTCTTATGAAGAAGACGCCATAAAAGAAGCCCAGCCCGTTGGCATGGCCACCATTGCCACACCCACCATGAAAAATGGCATTCCTGTCGGCTCGAACCAGTACGGCGAATGGCGTCATTC
>JBLYYN010000097.1:0-9272 GCA_048550535.1 Gammaproteobacteria bacterium | reverse complement strand
GTTAGCATTTAATAACGATATAAATCGCTAAAGATGGTGACCTTCCTACAGAGGACTTTCACCTCATTAGTTCATGCCCATGCTGGGCGTACACAAGGCGTTTAAATCGCAGCATAGCTGCTCGGACGCGCATAAAGCAGCGCGCCGTTTAACTGGTCGTTAGGTGAAATGTTAATTATGATAAGAATCATTATAAGCATAGTTTTATTTTACTCAGTTTTAAGCTGTTCATCTACTTATAAACCTGCTACTTCGACCCCCACCACAAGAGAGAAATTGGTAACTGTAAGCTATGACATGAGTTACCAGGAAATATCAGAGAGATTAAATCATCCTGGCAAACCTATGTTTAGATTCTCTGCCAATAATAAATCTTACTTAGTAGTCTTATATAGACCATCTTATCAATATGTAAGTTATCTTTTCCTGTTTGAAGACGAAATACTAATATCAGTAATAAGCTCTGAAACTGGAATCAAGATATGGGAAGAACACTTTGGGAAATACAGTCATGCTTTACCCAAATCAGAAAGCCTTCAATCAATAGTAAAAAGCTTTATAGATTTTCGTGAACGCATCAAAGATTATTCATTTTATGAGTTTAAAAGGAGTAGAAAATCCACTAGTGGCAAAGGTGCGCTTATAACTGAAATTGGTGTTGTGTATTGGTGGGTTCCTGGCTTACCTGAGCTGCTTATAAGTACAGGCATCGCAATGGAATCGATCGAAGAAATCAACAATGAAATTAAGCGTTCTAAGCCATACAATACAGCCATTGAAATTAAACCAAAGAAATATTATGAAACTCTTTTAAAAAAATATAATAATGTAAAATTAGGCAGTAATTACAATAGCATTATAAAAAATTTGGGTAATCCTACTTTTTATCACTCTGATAAACAACAAGGAGCTCTAATTTACTTAAGTGAGGAAGCAATTGTTTTGGGATTAGTTGAGGATAAATTACAATGGATATCATATGATTATCCTTTTATTAAAAAAAATGAATTATGACATACATAAAACACCTAACAAACGCATCAAGCCGTTCGCTTCACTCACTGGGACGCTCCTTATGCAAGCGTTATGCATCCAAGTTACCCATGAAAAGTAGATACCTCTTATAATTAGGAAATAGGAGGCCATCATGCCAAAGAAAAAACAAGCAGCACCCTACACAGAGTCATTTAGACGAGAAGCTGTGCGCCGTTCTGAGGAGGAAGGTGTCACCGCAGTTCAAGTCGCTAAGGAACTTGGCCTGCACGTTCAATCAGATCTATAACTGGCGCAATCAGTTTAAGCGCCTGTCTGAGAAACAATTTAACTCCATCAACGGTGTTGATTACTCAAAAGATGATTCTGAAGAGAATCGTCGCCTTAAACGTCAAGTAAAAGAGCTAAAGAGGAAAATGAATTCCTAAAAAAAGCGACGGCGTACTTTTCGAATCAAAAAAAGTAAAGTACGCCTTTATTGAGTCATTAGCTGATGAATTTGCTATTACGAAAATGTGTGTCTGGCTGAGCGTATCGACGTCCGGATTCTATAAGTGGCGGGTTCGTGGTATTAGCACCAGGGCACGACAGCAAGCTCTAGTACGTTTAGCCGTTATTGATGTATTTTATCAGTTTAATAAGCGTTATGGTGCACCCAGGATCCAGGAAGAGCTGGAAGCCGCTGGCATCCCCTGCTGTGTGAACAATATTGCTCAAATCATGCAAGATGAAGGCTTAAAGGCCCGTAATGGAAAGAATTTCAAGTACACGCCAACAGCCTACGCAATCAGTAATGTGGCGGATAACATCCTGAACCGAAACTTTAAAGCCAGTAAACCCGATGAAAAATGGGTGTCTGATATTACCTATATCGATGTTGACGGGCAATGGATGTTCCTGGCTGTTATCCTTGATCTTTTCTCAAGACAAATCATTGGCTGGTGCGTTAACGAAACAATGACCACAGAGCTCATCTTGGATGCGTTCAATATGGCCGTTGCAAGAAGAAACGTAAAACCAGGCTTGATACTGCACTCGGATAGAGGTGTACAGTACCGAGCCGGGGAATATCAACAAGCACTGCTTGATAAGGAAATCACGCCGAGCATGAGTCGCAAGGGTAATTGCTGGGATAATGCCGTCATTGAGTCGTTCTTTGCCCGATTGAAGGTAGAATTAATCTACGCAGAAGAATATAAGACATTATCAGAAGCCTATAGTGGATTATTTGAGTATATTGAAGTATTTTATAATCGTATAAGACGGCACTCATCATTAGGATATGTGTCACCAGCTAATTACGAAGAGCAATACCATGCACAATGTGCATAATTAGGTATCTACTTTTCGTGGGGAACACCAGTTTGATAAAAATGAACTCAATACACTAGTGAACTATTACAAGAAGAGCAATACCGCAAGTGATGCAATTGGCGGCAGTTTTGAAATATTGTTAATTTTAGGTACCTTTTTTAGTGGCTAAAATGCCTAACAAAACATTACGAGCAATCAAATGAACAGAATCATCATTTTATTATTAGCCATAGTCATAGTGAGTTGTAGTAAATCACTCGATATTCAGCTAGAACCTGAAGTGGACTTGTTTCTTAACAACGATACCGAGCAGCGAATACGTCTCACTCAGAACGATGAAGCATATGTGGTTCTCAATGAATGGTTACATGAGAATAGATCAGATTGGTATGCCACATCTGGTCGTTATCCTGGTGGCGTGTATGTTAAATCTGGCAGCTATGGTATTCAGGTCACTGAAACACACGTAGTTATTTACTTAACAATAAGCAATGAACCAAGGGCAATGTATATCCAAAGAATTAAAAAAGGCGAGCTAAGTAAAATCAGAAATTATGGGAAATAAAATCATAACAAATCGTTTAAATCGCTGTGCAAAAAAGCGCACAGCTCGGACGAGCAAAAACGGCTCGCCGTTTAACTCAGCGTCCTGAAAATCAAAAATGAAAGAAATAGAATCATTACTTGAAGAAGTTATAAATAGTAACTCTGTAATAAAATTTAACCAGCTACTACAATACTTATTTAATAAGTGGCTATATTTCTTTGTTATTGACAGCAATATTAACGACAACGTTAAAAACGTTATTTACATTCACTTAGCCGACAATGAGAACCCTATAAATATACCAACTATAAAAACAAACGATTCAAACATAGGTGTTCTATACACGAACAAACAAAAAGCAATAGACTCCGTTGAAATACCATGCAAAATAGGTCAATTGAAAGGCATTAAAGCATTTGAAATGTTTTCTGAAATCAAAGAAATAGACACAATTGCAATTCAAGGTCATTGTGGCAATATCCAAATAAGTAAAGTAGAAATTATGAGGTTATTAAAAAATACATAACTTAGGAGATGGTAGATATGGTTGATATCATTCATCGAGTGGGAATTGCTGCTTCTGCTGGCGAAGTATACAACGCTCTAACAACCAATGAGGGACTATCCAGGTGGTGGACAACTGATACCTCTGGCGCAGGGGATGTTGGCTCAATCATTAAATTCAGGTTTGGTGGTGGTGGTCCGGACTTCGAGGTCGTTGAGCTACAAATTAACTCCATAGTACGTTGGAGGCACTCAGGAGAAATGCCAGGTCCATGGATCGGCACAGAAGTATCGTTCTATTTGTCGAGTGCAGAAAATCAAACCTTTGTTCTATTTTCCCATTCCAATTGGAAACAAGCATCAGATTTTATGGGGCACTGCAGTACCAAGTGGGCCGTCTTCCTGCTGAGTCTTAAAGATTCAATAGAGAAAGGAGTAGGCAAACCATATCCTGATGATATTCATATTGATCATGATGAATAGACTGCCATCTAATAAACTCTCAACAAGGATATATCTTCGGCCGTTGCGCTCCTTAAATTTTACCAGTTATGATTAAGCTTAGGCATATTTCAGTGATACTTAATTTAGATATTTTACGATTATAAGGTAAACAATATTAAATATCTGGCTTATGACATTTATAGGTGGACTGGTAGGTGCTTCTTTTATGGATATTACAGAATCATATCTGTCTAAACTTGGCATAAACAGTGGCGTCAACGGCACTTATATTGCGAAATGGGTGCATGGACTAGCGAGAGGCCAGTTCTATCATTCCAATATTGACAATACGCCAGCACTGGATCATGAGTTCATTATAGCGGCTCTATTCCACTATATTATTGGTGGTGGAGCCGTCGCCCTCGGCTATGCAGTATTAATCAGTCTTCAATATGCACCACTTATGGCATGGCATATACCCTTATCCATAGCATTTGGCCTGATGACCTGTATGTTACCCTGGTTTATTCTAATGCCTGCTATTGGCAAGGGTGTATTGGGAACAAAAATGGCCATGGGTGCAAAACCGGTTCTCGCGCCTATACTTTCTCATATTGCTTATGGTCTCGGAATCGGTATAACCTTATTTATTTACGATGTATTAACGGCCTAAGCATGCTCTGATAAATTCATGTTATGTCATCCTGACTGTATAATTAGCTCAGCTGAACCCAGGGATCTATTTCGAATTTTATGCAACATCTTACTTTAAGCAATCTTGATCTGGAATCTCGCTCTTTTACTCGCAATTTCAAGCATTACCTGGAGCAACTGGAGCCTGATTCACTGCCTCTTCATCGGTGCACATCACAGGGCGGCATGGTAGATGATACGAATATATCGGTAAGCATCTTGTCGGTGGAGGAAACAGAGAGCACAATCGAAGTCAAAATAGCTGTTTTCTTTACTGAGATTATAGGCGGATGCAGTTGTGGCGATGATCCCCTTTCGGAAAATGCCTATGGCGAACTACTGGCAATAATTGACACGGCTAGCCGGAAACTAACTTTCTCAGTTTTAAATGATTAAAATAGAACTCCATAGTAGTTCTATCAAGCAGTCGACATCTTAATTTCAAATATGCCTCTGCATGAATAGCAGACCCGTTATTGATAAAATAAATGCTGAATAATCAGGCAATGTTTTTTTGTTTCGAATTGGCAATTTCGCGAATAAAATATTGATAAACTATTTTCTTACCGTAGTTTACCTTGTGCGCATTAATTTCAACTTCGCTTCTCAGGCCTTTTCTATTAACTGATTTATTCAGATAGGAAACATGATTATAAATTTCAAGATCATTAATTTGTTCGCGCGTAGTCTCCTGCATTTCCACGTCAAACAAATCATATATACTCATAGACATTAATTCTTCCAGGCTATAATCAAAAAGTTTCACCGCTCGCTCATTAGCGTCTGATATTTGCAGAGTATTAACATCAAAAACAAGAATAGCATCATTGGCCAGCTCAAATAATGAACGATATTTAAGCTCGGCATTAATTAACTGATTGCTGGCTTTGTTAATTTCTGTAACATCATGCATGATGACATGAATATGTTTCTTATCGGATATAATGACTTTTTGAGTAAATCCTGTAACTTCGATAATGTCTCTATTTTTTGTTTTCAATTCAATTTCGAAACTACTACAACCTTTACGCAGGGTTTCGGGGATGAGAATTTTAAAAAATTCGGCGTCTTTTTCAATAACATGATTATTAACTCTTAATTTACCAAAATCGTCTTCTGTATATCCCAGCATGTCACACATGGCTTTGTTATACCTGATGGGCAGCAGTGTTGCCGAATCAAAAAACATGACGGGATCGGGCAAATTGTCGAATAACTGGTTATAGTTTTCATCTATCTCATGCAAGCGGCTTTCTATTAATTTCTGCTTGCTAACATCCCTGCATAATCCTATGATGCCAATCATCCGTCCTTTGCCATCTCGGCACTGCATTTTTTTACATCGGTAATTACGCTTGTTTTTACCTATGCCCAGTTCTACTTCCCATACCGGTTTCTCGCCACTGTGCAACACTCGCTCATCTTCCATTTTGATACGATTGGCAATAACCGGGCTGAATAATTGCTCATCCTTTTGCCCGGTAACAATCTGAGACTCCAGGCCCATGACCCTTTTTGCTACCATATTAATAAAACGATAAACCCCTTTATCATCTTTAAAAAAAATGCCATTAATATGGTTGCGTGCAGCAATTCGATATATCAGTAATGGCAGGTTCTCACCTTGAACGAAAAATTCAGTGTAATAAAGTATGGAACGAACAAAAAAGGATATGCCCACTATTCCCAGGGTAAGAAATGCGCCACTGATAAATAGATATTTATTATCATTGATGCCCATCAGTTGGGAAATTTTATTCCCAAAAAACAACCATAGCAGGGATAGTGACACGGCTACCGTTGCCAATGTAAGCTCATTAATGATTCTGTTTTTATTAAACATTCAGTTACATAACTTGTAAATTAGCATAAGACAATACCAGCCACTTACTACCGGCATAATCAAAATTTACTTCTACCCGGGTATGGCTGCCCTGTCCTTCGCAGTTAAGAACTATGCCTTCTCCAAATTTATGGTGCATCACCCGTTGCCCAATACTCAAAGCTGAATCCATACTGCCGGTTTTATCATAGGCAGACTGACTATAGCTTTCTGTAGCTCCACTGCCTCCTTGTCTAACGACCTGAATATATTCGCTGGGTATTTCGCCAATGAACTGAGAAGGCAATGGATAATGCTCTTTGCCATACAACCTTCGTTTTTCTGCATAGCACAATACCAGCTTCTCCCGGGCACGGGTGATACCGACATAACACAGACGTCGCTCTTCCTGTAATCGTCCTTCCTCCTGGGTAGAACGCTGATGAGGGAACAGGCCTTCTTCCATGCCACACATAAAAACCAGTGGAAATTCCAGACCTTTGGCCGAGTGCAAAGTCATTAACTGCACACAGTCTTCCCAGGCTTCGGCCTGGCCCTCACCGGCTTCCAGCGCAGCATGGGTGAGGAAGGCAGTGAGCATATCCATTTCTACATCATCTTCATTGCTGAATACGAAGCCTTTTGCCGCACTCACCAGCTCTTCAAGGTTTTCTACCCTGGCCTCTGCTTTTTCACTCTTTTCTTTGCCGTAGTGTTCCATCAGGCCTGACTGGTGAATGACATGCTCTACCTGCTCATGTAAGGGCAAACCATCAGTGTCTTCAGTGAGCTGGTTAATTAAACGTATAAATCCTGTCAGGGCATTTTTGGCCCTGGCGGTCATTTCATTGGAAGTGATCAGGGCATTGGCTGCCAGCCACATGGAGCTATCCATCTCCCGGGCACGGATTCTTAGCTGGTCGATGGTTTTATTGCCGACACCTCGGGTAGGCTGATTGACTACGCGCTCGAAGGAAGGGTCATCGTGGCGGTTATTAATCAGGCGTAAATAGGCCAGCGCATCCTTGATTTCCGCCCGTTCAAAAAATCGCAGTCCGCCATAGACCCGATAGGGCATGCCTTCGGCCACCAGCTGTTCTTCAAATACTCGCGACTGGGCATTGGAGCGATAGAGGATGGCCACTTCGGAGCGGCTATGGCCGTGGCTTACCCAGTCCTGGATCTGATCGATGACATAGCGGGCTTCGTCCTGCTCATTAAATGCGTTATACAACTGTATCGGCTCGCCATCCTCACCACTGGTCCACAGGTTTTTGCCCATGCGCGCATTATTATGTGCAATCAGGGCGTTGGCGGCTGCCAGGATAGTCGCCGTAGAACGGTAATTCTGTTCCAGTCGGATCACCTGGGTGTCTGGGTAATCGTCCCGGAAAGACTGAATGTTTTCGACACGGGCGCCACGCCAGCCATAAATGGCCTGGTCATCATCACCGACAATGAATATTTTCGCGCCGTGTGTGTTTGCCCCGCTGCTGAGCAGTTTCACCCAGGCATATTGAATGGTGTTGGTGTCCTGGAATTCGTCTACCAGTACATGACGAAAGCGCTGGCGATAGTGATTCAGCAGGCTGTCATTATCGCGCAATAATTCCAGCGATTTCAGTAACAGTTCGGCAAAATCCACCACGCCCGCCCGCTTACAGGCGGCTTCATAGGCTGAGTAAACCCGGATCAACTGGGTTTTGATGGGGTCACCACCGGCGTCGATATGCTGTGGCCGCAGGCCTTCATCTTTACGACCATTGATGAAACTCTGTACCTGGCGTGGCGGCCAGCGAGCTTCATCCAGTTCCAGCGAGCGCAGCACCCGACGAATCATCCGGTACTGATCATCGGAATCCAGTATCTGGAAGGCCTGGGGCAGATCCGCTTCTTTCCAGTGGGCGCGTAACAAACGATGGGCCAGGCCATGAAAGGTACCCACCCACATGCCGCCCACCGGCATGCCCTGTAACTTTTCCACCCGGCTACGCATTTCGCTGGCCGCCTTGTTGGTAAAAGTTACCGCCATCAGGCCATAGGGTGATACCCCTTCCACCTGTATTAACCAGGCCATGCGATGTACCAGTACACGGGTTTTACCGCTGCCGGCCCCGGCCAGCACCAGCAGGTTAGTGGGTGCTGCGGTTACCGCCTCACGCTGGGCGTCGTTGAGATTTTCAAGTATATGAGATACATCCATGGGGGATGATTCTATCAAATCATTCAGCTTTAGCGACCGCCACCGTGCTTATTACTGACTTTTAAACCACTATTTACCTATAATGGTTGCCTATTCTCCGTTAAAGGATTCGCTATGCGACTTTTTCTGACACTCTTAGCCTTGCTATCCCTTACCGGCTGCAGTGAAGAACAGCAAAATCGTTTGTCCCGTATCGGCGTTAGCTGGCTGGAAGGCAATTACCGCGTCACCTTTGCCGAGGGTAATCATCTCAAAAGCTGGACGGTTATGGATGGCAAGGTCACCTCTGAGCCAGCCAAGGGCTATTATTATTTCTGGGCCACAGACCAGGGTAAAAAATATTATGTACAGACGCCGATCGAGCGCAGCTATATTGAAGAATTGCCTTAATCCGCTGGATTGCCCTGCACCATGTTGCCTTTCTGTCGATTACTGACCACGACTTTTTTGTTAGCGCTGGCCCCTTTCGGCCTGTTGCAAGCCGACCATTTAACCGTGGCCGTGGCGTCTAATTTTTACCCCACCCTGGAACTGATCAAATCCCGCTTTGAGCAGGAACACGCCCATTCCCTAACGCTGATTCGCGGCTCTACCGGCAAACTTTATGCCCAGATTATTCATGGCGCACCCTACGATGTGTTTCTGGCCGCCGATGCCCAACGCCCGAAGAAACTGGAGCAAAACGCATTAACAATACCAGGCTCACGTGTCACTTATGCTGTGGGTGCCCTGGCTTTGTGGCGCCCCAGCTC
>JBLYYN010000096.1:0-12710 GCA_048550535.1 Gammaproteobacteria bacterium | reverse complement strand
TTTGTGATGTAGTTGAAATAGAGTATAGTGTCATGACAGATGTGCATTTGAACAGCCTGTCTTTTTTATCTGGTTGTTGCCAATTAGATCCGTCCAGGGATAGTGCTGTATTAGAGTGTCATCATGAGTGAACGTATTTATATGCTGGCAGTGGGATTTTTATTGCTGGTAGGTCTTTATGCTGACTGGTCATCAGTCGTCTATGCGATTATTGCTATTCTGATCCTGGAAGGGCTCACGAATTACCGTGTTTCCAGATTGTTTGGAATCTTTCTCAAGCTGGATTCTTTCAGTAATAACTATGCCTATATTACTACTCCTGTGAATGAATCACCTACTATTAATATCGAAGCCGAGAGGGTGTGGTATTTAATGGTAGGATTATTGTTACTGCTCAGCTATCAGTGGTATGACAGCCTGTGGTTTTTCCCCTGGTTCATGGGCTTTGCCATTTTTGGTTCTGGAATGAGTGGAGTGTGCCCGCTGCTGTTATCCCTCCGCTGGGCAGGGTTTAAATGAAGCAGGACTGGAACAGGGAGCAATATCAGCTGGCGTTGCCGGCAAAGATCACCGGTATTGTGTTTTGGGGTATGGTTCTAATTGGTATCCTGGCATCGGTTTATATATTACAGGTACATGAACAGGATTTGGCGAATCAGTATAAATATGATTTGTTTATGTTCGCCGATGAGCTGGAACATGAGCTTGAAAAAAACCTGTCTATCGAAGAATCGATTAAGGATTTACCAAAGACAATTGAAGTACTGCTTAATCGATATAATTTTGAAGCCCTGGAGTTTGATCTGGCGGGACATCATTTCAGGTCCGGTCGCTTTCAGTCCGACCAGGATTCTTTCCAGCATATACTGCATGTGCACGATGTGTTTTCTCTGTCCACTTATGAAGAAGTTGAACTGATCGTTTACTTCACCAATACTCGGCAATTAATTGCTGATTATCGTAAGAACATGATGATGTCTATTGGCGCAATTGTATTTGGTTTTGGCCTCATCTTGCAGATTATTCTGCACAAAATCCTTTCTCGTCCGTTTCGTAATATGGTGGTGTCGGCAGATCGTTTTGCACGGGGTGAACGCAATGTTCGTTTTCTGGAAACCGCCAAAGATGAATTTGGTTATCTGGCCAGATTTATCAATATGGCGCTAGACTCTTCGATGAAAAAGCAGCATCAGTTAGAACAGTCCCGCAAAGCCCTGGCTGAAGAAAAAGAACGTGCAGAAGTGACTTTGCACTCGATTATGGATGGCGTGATCACCACTTCAGCCAATGGCCTTATCGAATATATGAATCCCGTGGCTGAACGATTGCTCGGACGCACTATTGATACCGTGCGCGATATGAAGCTGCAAACAGTGATTAAGTTGATCCATGAAGATACCGGAAAACGACTCAGTAATCCGATTCAGGATGCCATGCGCAGGAACAGCGTGGTTGAGTTACCCAGTCATGCCGCACTTATTCGCTATGATGGTGAAGCTGTGCCTATTGAAGCTTCGGCGGCACCCATGCGTAGTGATGAAGGTGAGGTGATAGGTGCCGTGCTGGTATTCCAGGATGTCAGCCATGCTCGTCGCCTTACCCGTCAGTTGTCTTATCAGGCCAGTCACGATGCCCTCACCGGTTTGTATAACCGGCGTATGTTTGAGGATCACCTGGAGCTGGCCCTGATCAATGTGCTGGAAGAGAACCGTCATCATGCCCTGTGTTATATCGATCTCGACCAGTTTAAGGTGGTCAACGATACCTGTGGTCATATGGCGGGAGATGAGTTGTTACGTCAACTGGCGGTGTTGCTACAGGGTTGCATACGAGAAGGCGACCATCTGGCCCGACTGGGAGGCGATGAATTCGGCGTATTGCTGGAGAACTGCAATATCGACAAAGCGAGAACCCTGGCGGAAAATATCTGCCTGGAGGTCAGGGGTTTCCGTTTTATCTGGCAGGATAAAACCTTTGAAGTGGGTGCCAGTATTGGCGTGGTAGGCATCAATGCCGAAAATGTGGATATGGTGGGTATAATGTCGGCGGCTGATCTGGCCTGTTATGCCGCCAAGGACATGGGGCGAAACCGGGTGCATGTTTATCAACCGGATGATGTCGTCCTGGCCAAACATCATGGTCAGATGCACTGGGCGACTCGAATCAATCAGGCGCTGGACAAGGGGCAGTTCCTGCTGTACTGGCAACCGGTGGTGGCTATGGACACTGGCTATAAGACTCGGCACTGGGAAGTACTCATTCGCATGCGAGATGAGGACGGTTCGGTGGTGGCACCGGATATTTTTATTCCGGCAGCTGAACGTTATAACCTGATGCATAAGGTTGATCGCTGGGTCATCAAGGGTGTTTTCACCGCCATGAAACACATCAATGAGCAGGAATCCGGTGAAATAGTGCTGGCCATTAATCTGTCCGGTATTTCACTGGCCGATGACGATATGCTGAATTTCATCCTCACCGAAGCCATGATGAACAATGTGGATTTTGCCCAGATTTGTTTTGAGATTACCGAAACCGCTGCTATCAGTAACCTGGCCAAGGCCACGAAGTTCATCAAGGCCCTGAGGAAACGAGGCTGCCTTTTCGCGCTGGATGATTTTGGCAGTGGCCTGAGTTCATTCGCTTATTTGAAAAATCTGCCGGTGGATTACATCAAGATCGATGGTTCGTTTGTAAAAGATATGCAAACCGATTCTATCGACCGGGCCATGGTGGCCGCCATTACGCACATCGGCCATGTGATGACGATCCAGACCATCGCCGAATGGGTGGATGACGAACACACCCTGAGTCTGCTTAAGGATATAGGTGTAGACTTTGCCCAGGGTTATTATCTTGGTCGACCCGTACCCTTGCTGGAGAAGGATCAGGCCGATTCCAGTAAGGCAATCGCCTGATTCGGCAGTGAAATTAGCTGTATTATTTTCAAGGGTGCTATAATTTAGCCCGCTGCATGTCTGAGCCCATGTCCAGGCATATTTCGTGATTAATATAAATTTAAAATATGACCAGCCTAGCCTTGTTTGAGTCATATTGTCGGGAACAACTATGAATGTGGTTATGATCGGTTCGGGGTACGTAGGTCTGGTTTCAGGTGCCTGTTTTGCTGAATTTGGTGCCAATGTAATTTGTGTGGACAAGGATGAGTCTAAAATCAATGCCTTGCTGCAAGGTGGCATACCGATCTATGAACCGGGCCTGGATGATCTGGTGGCGCGTAACGTGGCATCGGGACGCCTGGGTTTTTCCACCGAGCTTAAAGCATCGGTGGCCAATGCCGACCTGGTGTTTATTGCCGTGGGTACCCCCACCCGCCGTGGTGATGGTCACGCCGATCTGCAGTATGTGTATGCCGCGGCAGAAGAAGTGGCCAATTATCTGCAGGGCTATACCGTTATCGTGGATAAATCCACGGTCCCTGTGGGTACTGCGCGCCAGGTGGCACGGATTATTAAAAAAACCAATCCCGGTGCCGATTTTGACGTCGCTTCCAATCCTGAATTCCTGCGTGAAGGTTCGGCCATCGGTGATTTTATGCGCCCTGACCGAGTAGTGCTGGGTGTGGAGAGTGCTCGAGCTGAGACACTATTGAGAGAATTGTACCGCCCCCTGAATCTGATCGAAGCCCCTATTCATGTGACTAATCTGGAAAGTGCCGAGTTAATCAAATACGCCTCCAATGCGTTCCTGGCCACCAAAATCAGTTTCATTAATGAAATTTCCCAGCTCTGTGAAAAAGTTGGGGCGGACGTGCATTCGGTATCCAAAGGCATGGGTCTGGATGGTCGTATAGGCAAAAAATTCCTCCATCCTGGCCCCGGTTATGGTGGCTCCTGTTTTCCCAAAGATACCCTGGCACTGATTCGTATTGCCCAGGAACATGGGGCCTCCAGCCGAATCGTGGAATCTGTGGTAGAAGTGAATGCGTCACAAAAAGCGCGCATGGTAACTAAAATACGCGAAGCACTGGGTGGTTCTGAGTCCGATAAGGTGATCGGTGTGCTGGGGCTGACTTTCAAACCGGAAACCGACGATATGCGGGATTCCCCATCCCTGGCAATTTTGCCTGCCATGGCCGATAAAGGTGCGGTAATCAAGGTCCATGACCCGGAAGGCATGGAAGAAGCCAGGAAAATACTGCCGGAGTCCATAGAGTATTGTGACAGTGTGGATCAGGTTATCGAAAATGCCGATGCGGTGGTTCTAATGACCGAATGGAACGAGTATCGAGGTCTGGATCTGGACCATGTTAAACAGAAGATGAAAGGCAATGTGTTTATCGACCTGCGTAATGTGTATGAACGAGATGTGATGCGGCAGCACGGCTTTGATTATTACTGTGTGGGGCGGTGATTTTAAATCGTAAGTTATAAGTCTTAAGTCGTAAGTCATAAGTCATAAGTCGTAAGTCGTAAGTCGTAAGTCGTAAGTCAAAAGACCTAAGACCTAAGACCTAAGACCTAAGACCTAAGACCTAAGATCATAGAGCAAATAGGATAAAAATATGAAAGTCCTGGTTACAGGAGCCGCCGGTTTTATCGGCATGTACGTAGCGAAAGCCCTGCTGGATCGTGGCGATGAAGTGGTCGGTATTGATAACCTGAATGATTATTACGATGTGCAGCTCAAGCTGGATCGTCTGAAGCAGCTGGATGGTTATGATAAATTTAATTTCATTGAAATGGATATTGCCGATCGCCCGGCCATGGAAGCCCTGTTCGGCGAGCAGGGCTTTAACAAGGTGGTTAACCTGGCAGCCCAGGCCGGGGTGCGTTATTCCCTGATCAATCCTCAGGCCTATGTTGACAGTAACCTGGTGGGTTTTGGGAACCTGCTGGAAGGTTGTCGTCATAACAAGGTTGAACACTTTGTTTATGCCAGCAGTTCCAGTGTTTACGGTGCCAATACCCGCATGCCCTTCAGTGTGCATGACAATGTGGATCATCCGGTAAGCCTGTATGCGGCCACCAAAAAATCTGCAGAACTCATGGCCCATACCTACAGCCATCTGTATGACCTGCCCACCACAGGCTTACGCTTTTTCACCGTTTACGGTCCCTGGGGACGTCCCGATATGTCGCCCTCCTTATTCACCGGTGCCATATTGCGCGACCAGGCCATCAAGGTGTTTAATGATGGTAAAATGCAGCGTGATTTCACCTATATCGATGACATTACCGAAGGTGTTGTTCGGGTTATCGATAAAGTAGCAGAACCCAATCCTGAGTTTGATACCAGTGCACCTGATCCTGCCAGCAGCTATGCGCCTTATCGGATATATAATATTGGCAACAACGAACCGGTGCAGTTAATGGAGTTCATAGAAACTATCGAAAATGCGGTGGGTAAAAAAGCCGAAAAAACCATGTTGCCTATGCAGGATGGTGATGTGGTCGCCACCTATGCCAATATCGATAGCCTGTATGCAGCGGTGGGCTTTAAACCCGCGACACCATTAAAGGAAGGCATCCAGAAGTTTGTGGACTGGTATAAGAGTTATCATAGTTGAGATGTTTTATAATTTAACAGTTTGTACTGTAATTTAATTTAGTATTTCTTTAGGCATTGGTTTCGCCGTCTGGCGAAACCAATGTTACAAAATCGTGAGCAGTTAAAATAAAGCGGAAATTAGATTTAGGCTTCTTCTATGATGAATATAGAAGAAAAATATTCTGACAAACTATATCCGGATATTAGCAATAACAGAAAAGCCAATAGCTAGAAAATCTGTTGTAAAATCTTATCCGCATCATTGTAATCAATCTTAATAGCTTCCTGTTGTCCATTACGCTCCAGTATCAGGCTGGGAAAACTGTATACATACATGCTGTGGGCCAGCTTGATGTTCTGTTGCAGTATCTGTTCCACTTCATCGGATAGAATATCGCTGGCAAATTGCTCTTTATCCAGCCCTATAGGTTCTGCCAGATCAATCAATGTCGGGTAATCCGATGGGTTTTCGGCCCTTAAATAATAGGCCTGCTGAATAGCCAGAAGCATTTCGGTTTCAGCAGCAGGATTTTGTTTAGTGGCTGCAATCACAGCACGGCAGGCGGGATATGTTGAGCGGCGGGGCAGGCAGTGATTCCAGAAATCAAAATTGAACTGGGTGCCGGGTATTTCTTTTTGAATCATCTGCCAGGTGGCGGCAATGCTTAGTTGCATATCCTGGGGCATGGCCGCATCGGAATCCGGTGCCAGACCACCGAGCACATACTGTACTTTGATCTGTTTGGGTAATTTTTCCAGTACCTGCTGCCACACAGGCCGAAAACCCCAGCACCAGCTACACATTGGGTCGTGGATGTAATAAAGTGTTGCCTTACTGGAATTTGAATTCATAAAAAGTGGTTTATCCTGTCCTGGAAAGAAGTTTGCAGCAATTTCTGCCAAAGTTCACGGGACAATACCATGGATATTATTGCCATGAATAGGCTAATATCCGCGACAATAACATCAGTTACTATCTGACAGCTTAACATTGATTAGGGCAAAACTATGAAAATAACCATTATCAGCGGCAGCCATAGACCCAATTCGCAGAGTCTTAAAGTTGCACGTCATGTTCAGAAAACCCTGGATAATGGTATATGCGATGAAACCTGGTTATTCAGCCTGGAAAACAATCCATTACCTTTATGGGATCAGGGTATCTGGGATGGTGACGAAACCTGGCAGAAAACACTACAGCCGATTCGTGAACAGCTGACTTCCAGCGATGGCTTGGTGGTGATTTCACCGGAATACCATGGCCAGGTGCCAGCAGGCTTGAAAAATTTCTTTCTGTTGTTTGGCGCGGCTGAACTAGGCCATAAACCAGCACAGATTATAACTGTTTCGTCCGCCGACGGCGGTTCATACCCGGTGGCTGAATTGCGTATGAGCAGTTACAAGAATAACCGAATTTGTTATATCCCTGACCACATTATTGTGCGTAATGTGGAAAAGGTATTGAATGATAATGCGGCCGAGAACAATGAATCCGCCGATGCTTATTTCCGTGAACGTATCGAGTGGTCGTTAAATATTCTCAAACAATATGCCCTGGGCCTGAAACAGGTGCGTGATAGTGGTGCCACGGCTACTGACAAATTTAAAAATGGTATGTAGAAGCGGGTTGCATTGAAGGCTTATAGTCCCCGCAGATAATCCGCTCGTAAGGGCCGGTCACCAGATTGAGCCTGATGAATTTGTAATAGTAATTTGTCTTTGTCCCTGGACAGGTTTCCAGCCAGGGCCAGGGCATTGGAAGCATGGTTCGAGCGAAAAATTATGGCTTTGGGTGGCTCAAAGCCTGCGACCAGGCTTTCAAGCTCCTGCAGAATTTGGCTGTCGTTCGAAGGTACATAATCATTACCAAATTTTTCCATGAACTCAGCTTGTTGTTGCGGTTCCAGATACAGCTGCAAGGTGGATAAATAACTGACGGGTGCCTGATTGAGCAGATCCACTGTGCCATCTATATGTTGCTGCCAGTGATTTTGCCCGCCAAGTCCTAGAATAACAGTAGCCGATACCTTCATATCGCATTGATCGGTCTTGCTTAAGGCCTTAAGCATGCCTTTCTGGCTGGCACCCTTGGTGATTTTTTTTAAGATACTATTGTTGCCGGATTCTATACCCAGATACAACAGGCTTAGTTTCTGTTCGCGTAGTTGACTAAGCTCTGATTGGGTTTTATGCAGTATATTGGCCGGTGTGGCATAGCAGGATACCCGTGCAAGTTTGGGGAAGGCCTGTTGTAGTGCTTTGAGTATTTCCAGCAAGTGATCCGTGGCTAAGTTCAGGGCATCACCGTCAGCCAGGAATACCCGATGAGCATCCGGCCATTTCGATGCAGCCTGTTTAATATCCTGGATGACTTCATCCACAGGGCGAGCCATGTACGCTTTGCTGCGATACATGGAACAGAAACTGCATTGATTGAAGCTACAGCCCAGGGTGGCCTGGATTATCAGGTTATTACCTTCACTGGGTGGGCGATAGAGTGGTTGCTGGTACTCCAGAATCATACGAACTATGGTCTCTTCAAGGGTATATGAATTGTAGCGCAGAATTGATCTGACACTCTACAATAAGTGTTATTCTTAGGCTCCCTGAAACGGCTACCTGATAGGCGTAATATTAACGACAATACAAACTTTGAAACCTGTTCAAGCCAGGTTCAATGGCTGCCTTTATTGCGGATTATTGGGTTTAATTCAACTGGCGCAATTTCTCGGTTTCAGAATTGAAAGTTTCAACATGGTTGCCGCCCTGGCGTTTTACTTTGTACATGGCGGTATCCGCGTGATGGAGCAGAGTATCGACATCTTCTCCATGACCTGGGAACAGGCTGATACCTACGCTGCCTGCTCCCAGCACGGCTCGATTGTCGATATAAAAGGGTTCGTTAAAGATATCGATCAATCGTTCTGCAAAGCCCATGGCCGTTTCAGCAGTGTTGATATCATTCAGCAATACCACAAATTCATCCCCACCCAGTCGGGCCACGGTATCAACATCACGCAGTCTGGTTTTGATGCGCAGGGCTACCAGTTGCAATAAGCGGTCACCGGTTTTGTGGCCCATATCATCGTTTATTTTTTTGAAGCCATCCAGATCAATAAACAATAAGGCCAGTTTTTTATGTTGTTCACGGGCTAGTTTTATAGCTGAAGTGACATGCTCGATAAAAAACAGTCGATTGGGCAAGCCGGTTAATATGTCGTGGGTGGCGGCATGGCTGGTTTTTTTGATTTGTATCTGCAATTCGCGGTGAGATTCTTTCAGTTCATGCAGCAGTATGCCGAAGAACAGTGGCAGGATAAAAACGCCCATGACCATACCGGCTGACACAGGTAAATAGTTCATTAAAAAAGGAGTATAGAGGACGGTAACCAGTAATCCGGCGGTGGCTATACTCATGCTGAAGTATAGGTACTGGGTGCCAAAACGCAGTCCGTTGGCAATAATGATCCATAGCAAGATAGGGTATAACACGCCACTGAAGGGTCCGGTCAGGTACATACCGTAACAGGTAATCAGGGTGTCGGCCACAATGGCCAGTCCTCGGCGCCAGATAATGGGTTTTGGATGAAGTTTAATCCATACATGTAAAGCTGAGGCAAAACTGAGGAACAGGAATACCGGTAAAACCGCGGGCTTGAAAAACAGATCGGCATAACTATGCTGTTGTAAACCGGCAAAAAGCAGGTAAAAAAATGCTAAACCGGAAATTAATAGCCGCGAGTAGGACTGGGATAAATCAGTCCGAAAAGAGATGGGTTTGAAGAACCTGATTAACTTCATTGTAATTTCAGAAACATCCTGTTTCTGTCCAAGTTAAATATTGGTGTGCGGTCACCTAAATTATTTTTAACTGATTCCTTAGTGTTCGTAGTATAAAGTGACTAGGACGATAGTCAAATGATTTAGTTCCTCTACATAAGGTTATACTTATTTAATGAATGTTGATTATTCAATCATTATTCCCGCATATAACGAAGAAAACTGGCTCCCCGTCACACTTTTCGCATTAAAACAGGCCATGTCGGAGCTGGATCGGGTAGGTGAACTGATTGTGGTGGACAATAATTCTACTGATAACACTGCCAATATAGCAATACAACAGGGTGCAAGCCTGATATTTGAAGCTATTAATCACATTTCAAAAGCGCGTAATACAGGAGCTGTACAGGCAAAAGGTAAATATTTGATTTTTGTCGATGCCGACACTCATATATCTCCCTCCCTGCTAAAACAGGCCTTGAGATGTCTGGAATCCGGAGATTGTATTGGCGGTGGCACCACCGTCGAGTTTGATATTCCTTTGAAAAAAGTTACTGCACTGGGTCTGCTTGTCTGGAACTGGCTA
This sequence comes from Gammaproteobacteria bacterium, assembly GCA_048550535.1. Taxonomy (GTDB): domain Bacteria; phylum Pseudomonadota; class Gammaproteobacteria; order SZUA-229; family SZUA-229; genus CBDULX01. Next base: position 2,833 of record JBLYYN010000096.1, on the reverse strand, counting down.
TCGGTCAAACTGGGCATGGCCGCAGGCTGTTTTGTTTTTTGTCGGCAAGATGCATTTGAAGCGATTGGGGGCTTTAGCGAGAAAGTCTATGCCAGTGAAGAAATCTGGCTGTCACGACAACTGAAAAAACTGGGGCGCAGTCAGCAGCGTCAGTTCTGTATTATTCGTAATAATCCGGCGATTTCATCCGGGCGTAAATTACACTGGTATTCCCTGGGGCAGCAGTGGTTACTGCTGGTGATGATGCTCATATTCCCTTTTTTTGTGAGATTTAAATCACTGTGTGGCTTCTGGTATAAGCGGCCAGAAAATGATCAATCAAGGTAGAAACATCAGAAAGGTGAAGGGCAGGACAGTTGAACAATCGAGTCTTGATAGGGATGCAGGAATTCCAGTTTTTCAGCATGCAATAACAACCGCCTGGCCCTGGTGCGTATTGTGTTTTCGGCGTAGAGTTCATCACCCAGTATGGGATGGCCCAGGGCCTGCATGTGTACCCGCAGTTGATGAGAACGGCCGGTGAGGGGGCTTAGCTGGACTCGGCTGCAATCATTTTCTTCATCATAGGCTAATACACGGTAATCGGTGTACGCGGCTTTGCCCAGTTCAAAACTGACCATCTGGCGGGGCCGGTTTGGCCAGTCACAGACCAGGGGTAAATCGATTCGTCCTTCGCTTGAGTCGAGTCGGCCATTCACCAGGGCGATGTAGGTTTTGCTTATTTTCCGTTGTTCGAACAGCTGTCCCAGGCGGATCTGGCTGTCCTTGTCACGGGCCATTAACATGATGCCTGAGGTGGCCATGTCCAGCCGATGCACCACCAGCGCATCCGGGTATAGCTGTTGCACTCGATAGGACAGGCTGTCCTGCTTATGTTCTCCCCGCCCGGGCACCGACAGCAGCCCGCTGGGTTTATTGATGGCCATCAGCCTGGTATCCCGATAGAGCAGATCCAGTCCATTATCCGGGGGCGGTGTATAGTGATCCAAACTGAAACCTGGCCAGGAAAAAAATAAAATTTTATCATGTTATGGTTAGTTCGTCGGTTCAATTTCAAGCACTAACAGGGGATGCTGATGTGGCGAATATTTCAAGGCTTGTTGATACTGCTGGTCGCGGTTTCCAGCACACCGCTGATGGCGGAACTTCAGTACCAGACGAAATTACTGCACCTGGTTAGACAGCAGCAGACCGTCAGTTTGCCCAGGGGTTATAAGCTGGAGTTGCTGACCGATCAACTGGATGGCCCTCGCATGCTCTCATTCAGCTCACAGGGCGAATTATTCATCGGCTCCCGCTCGGGCGAAGTTTATCGCCTTAAACCGCCCTACACAGAGCCAGAGAGGCTGATCGAACTGGATAACTACCCCCACAGTGTGACGGTTCGGGGTGATCATATCCTGATTGCCCAGACCCATGGCCTGTTCCAGGCGCTTTATCGGGCCGGTCAGGCAAGGATTGATCCCGCTGAGCTGGAGCTGGTGGCGAAAATACCAGCGGGTGGAGGCCATAACAGCCGCACACTGGGCATAGGCCCGGACCGTTGTATTTATCTCAGCCTGGGTATCAGCGGTAACTGCAGTAATCAGTATCTAGATGATGATTATCCCTTCAGTGACCGCCGGGGTGGGGTGTGGGTACTGGATGAGTCGAGCGAGCCTGCGCAATGGAAAAGCTATGCCAGCGGTTTACGCAACCCGGTGGGTTTTGACTGGCATCCGCAAACCGGGGTGATGTATGCCAGTAATAATGGTCCGGATCACTGGGGATTTGACCTGCCCCCGGAATATTTCAGCCGACTAGACGCAGGTTCGTTTCATGGTATGCCCTGGTTCCAGTTCGATGGCCGTGAGTTAAAGCGGGACGACTGTATTGATACGCCTCCGCCGAGGAAAAAAAGCCAGGTTTCGCTACCGGTGGCAAGCTTCCCGGCACGCAATGCCCCCATGGGCGTGGCTTTTGTGGCATCCAGTAAACTGGGAAAAGAATTGAACAATGCGGCCATCGTGGCCCTGCGAGGGTCCTGGGGAACCGCTCCCAGTGGTCGTTACCTGGGCAATCCAGCCAGCCGGCGCCCGCCCAAAATCGTCTGGGTCGATGTGAGTACCCAGCCCGCCAGGGTGCATGACCTGATTACAGGATTTCAGCAGGAAAATGGCCAGCGCTGGGCCAGACCCGTGGGTGTATCGGTGGGACCTGATGGAGCCTTATACTTCACCAGCGACAGTGGTATTAATGGCCTGTTCAGGCTGAGTAAAATCCGGTGATTACGGGTAATATAGGTACTGGCTTAGCGAAATCCAGTGGTTCACGATGTATCTGACTGAAGTGTTTATTATTTTTTGTATCAGCGGCCTGCTCTATTACGGCTTACAGGCCATGCGCATCAAGGAACTGGCTCGCCTGGCGGGAAAAAGCGCCTGTACCAATGCCCATGTCCTGTTTCTGGATGATAGCGTAGAACAGGTTCGTATCGGTCTGAGTCGTGACGATTATGGTCGGCTTAAAATATTACGTATGTACAAATTTGAATATAGCCAGGATGGCGATTCCCGACACAGTGGTGTGTTGATCATGCTGGGGCGGCGTGTGGTGGAGCTGATCCTCTAATCAACCCGGGAAATGTCCTGAAATTTGCCATTATTGTTCATGATCAATAATTTGTGAACTGTGTGAGTATTATTTCTGAAAAATGATGCTATGTTTTCCAGTGTTAACTTTAACTGGATAATATTCGAATTAAAGGGCATTTATGAAAGCTTTGTATAAACTTTTTTTTGCACTGTCATTCCTGGGGTTGGCCGCCTGTGGCTCGGACAGTGATGAATGCTCA
>JBLYYN010000095.1:0-9652 GCA_048550535.1 Gammaproteobacteria bacterium | reverse complement strand
TGACTAATGACTAATGACTAATGACTAATGACTTATGACTAATGACTAATGACTTAAGACTTCAGGTCGTCGCGACCTGACATTGATTCCTGCCATTCTTCTTCGCCTGGTACAGGGCTTTATCCGCTCGTTCGAATACCTGGGCTAGTACGTCTCCTTCACCAAAGCCACTGATGCCGCAGGAAACGGTTATCACCACCCGCTCTCCGTGGTAATGAAATCCGCATTCCTCGACTTTACTGCGCAGTTCATTGGACAGGTACCGGGTTTCCGTTTCATCGGTGCCTGGTAACAGCATGATAAATTCCTCACCACCGTAGCGAGCCAGAAAGTCGGTTTCCCGAATTCGACTATTGAGCAGCTGGGCGATGGTTTTCAATACTTTATCACCGGCCTTGTGGCCATAGGTGTCATTCACCTTCTTGAACAGGTCCACATCCCACATCACCAGTGTCAGAGGTTTGTTAAAGCGTTTCCAGCGAGCGATTTCCGCTTCCACGGTCTGTTCATAAGCCAGTCGGTTAGGAATTTCGGTGAGCACATCCACCATGGCCTGACGATTTTTCAGCACTATGATCTGCTTAAGCTTGTCTGTTTCCTGCTCCATGGAGGCCATGCGGGTTTGCATGTCATTAACATTTTTCTGGGCTTCCTGCAGGCGATGGTTTTCCGTGTCTCGATAACTGTGAATATGCGACGTCATTTCATCCAGTCGACGCTCGACATGGCCTTTCAACTGCTCCAGGCTGGTGGCCTGGCCGACATCATCACGGATATCCTGCACCTGGCCTTGCACTCGCTGATCAAATACCTGGCCGTCCTTTTCCGCAGCTTCGTTGGATTCACTTTCGATGCGCAGGAAATCGTCCATTTCCAGCAGACGGTCGGTGAGCTGCTGCAGGAAATTCTCAAACTCGTGTTTTTCCTGCTGCATCTGACTGCGAATGGCATTGATCAGACTGGCCACATCTTTCAGCACCAGCCGCCATTCATCGGTGTCAATATTTTCTTCCAGCCGCTGCTTCATGGCATCCACATCCGGCTGCATATCCACGGGCACGATCAGCTGTTCCAGTAAACGGATCAGTAATTCCTGGCTCGAAGGCTGGTCATCCTTAGCCATGGCCAGGGACACCGCGGGAGTGCCTGACGAGGTATAACTCTGTTTGAGATAGACCACCAGCTCATCACTCAAGTCCGACAACTGTTGATCCAGCTCCACCTGTTGTGCTGAGCGCTGTAACGTCTCCCGTATTGTCTCACTGAGTAAGGGCTGTTCCAGCTTGAGTAATAATTCACAGAAGAAATCCCGCTGACTGATGACGTCATGGCTGTGTGCGGACGCTGACTGCTTATGGTCGCTCAGCTGATCAAAGGCTGCGACTTCAGCGACTGGCACAGATGACTCAAACAACGGCTGCTGTCGCCAGCGCAACAGCAACTTTTCCAGCACGGCCAGGTTATTACTAATGGCTTTTTCACTATCACTGGCAGCGATCTTTTTCACCAGTGTCTGGCTGTCTTCAACCAGGGCATCCGGCCAGGGCAACAGCTGTAGCACATGATTCAGCACCTGCACTATGGCCGCCACATCCATGCTGCTCATCCGGGCGTCTGAAGTCCCCAGCAATTTTTCGAAAAAACCAGCCTTTTTCTGCTCAGTCTGGGCTTCGGGTTCCAGTGCCGACTTCAACAGTACGATCACCTGACTGAGCAAGGCGTCTTTATCATCATCGTTTGATCTGGCAATTTGCTTTAACAGTTGCTGGCGCTGTTTATCTGCTTTTTTCGGCAGTTGCAAATTGTCCAGCAGAGCCTGCAACAAACTCATCACCTGTTTGTCCGGCGCAACTTTTTTTTCTTCCAGATGCGCCAGCAACTTCGACAGATCCTCCAGAATCAGCTCCAGCCGATGAAGGTTGATACGGTCTTTGACGGCAGCACGAATGTCCTGCAGGTGTTGGTCCACCTGGTCGTGACTGCCTTCGGCAGCCAAACTCAGTCGACTGATGGTTTTTTTCAGAATGGATTCCAGACCCGCCCAGTGTTTTTCCTTTTTATCCAGCTGGTCCAGCTGGTCATAATACTTTTGCTTCCAGTGCTCGGCATCATGACCCGATGAATTTGCCCCCATCGAAAGCCCCTATCGCTTGGTTATGTCGATTTAGAAAAACCTCTCGACATGACTATAGCTCGATTCTGACTATTTGGTTTTTTGTTGAGGATTACCAGGAACAATTATCTGGTTATTCGGTCATTTTTCAGGTGGCACGGAATTACTATTTAGCTAATATGTTTAAAATCGTAACTTGCCTTATGCTTTCTGCAGCTCTATTTTTTAATTTTACGAGCTAATTTTAGGCATTGGTTTCGCCAGCTGGCGAGTAACTTTTCTTACTGCAGCATAAGAAAAGTTACCAAAAGAATGCCGCCCCAGGTCGCAAGCCACTATGCAAACAACGCATAGCGGTACCTTCATCACTCACGATTTATGAGGCTGCTGCGGAACTCACAAACAATATAAAACTTGTTTGCTCAAACATCCTCGCAGACAACTCCTCATAAATCACTCCCTCCTCAGCTTGCTCCAAAGGGGATGCTCAAAAACACGGGGTTTTAGGTTTTCGTTTTTATAAATTCCCCTTTGCAGTTTACTGGGCATTGTTGATCTGTAGGGTAAATCCGACAGGGAGGTCGGATTTAGTTTTGTTGAGCAGGGATGCGAATCAAAACGACCTGGAATAGAATAGCGAACTAATTAATATGAAGTATTGTATCTAAGTGGCATGTTAGCAATGCCCAGGCACCCGAAGGGTAAACTGCCTTGGGGCGGCACTTTTTGGTTACTTTTTCTTGCTGAAGAGAAAAAGTAACTCGCCAGCGGGCGAAACCAATGTTCATAAGAAGAATTAAATAGAATTGAAGCTCAAATCTACCTTGGGTACCTCTGGTCAAGTCATGATTGTTTTATGCTGACTAAAAGCGTCCAGACTTAATCAGAGGTTCACTTGATTAAGTCCTAATAAGATTTCTGATTAAAACCTATAAACATTACTGAGGCTGAGGACCGCTGCATCCTCAGCCTGCCAGTACAAGTAAAACTATCGGCTAGCCTTGGCTTCTTTTTCAATCAGAAAATTAGTCACATTGATCATGCCGTCATAACCACCGGCGGTGTCGGCGCCAATGACATATTTGCCATTCACCGTCAACATGGGCACACCGTGTAACTGGTAATCCTTCCCCAGTTGCATGGCCTTGCGGGTGCGCATTTCCACCGCGAAAGAATTGTAGGCGTTATTAAACGCAGCCATATCCACGCCCTTGCCTTTCAGGTAGGCCGCGATGGAATCCTGGTCGAAGATACGCTTGCGATCGGTGTGAATGGCGCTAAACAGATCGTGGTGATATTTCTCACCTACCCCCATTAGCTCCAGCGCATAGTAGGTTTTGGTGTGTACCATCCAGCTTGGATTCAGGGGTGCGGGTACACGGATAAAGTGAACATTGTCCGGTTTGGTTTTCAACCACTTCTGCAGCGCAGGCTCCAGATGAAAACAATGGGGGCAGCCATACCAGAAAAATTCCAGCACTTCGATTTTGTCTCCGGTCTGGGTAGCCAGCGCCGTACTCAGTTTGTTGTATTCCTTTCCCTCTTCATAGCTTTTGGCCTGGGCGGAAATGGCCATAAGGCTCAGCACAAACAGAGCGGACAGGTATTTGATAAGGCTGGATTTCATATATTTACTCCATGGGGATCTTGTTCTGTGACCCGTCTCGGTGCGGGATGTTCCGCGAATTATGCCACAAGCCTGAATAATCGAAACAGCAAACCAATGAATAAATCTTATGGGTAGCATCCCAGTACCACCCCTGCATTACTGATACGAATACAAGCAAGGTGTGGAAATAACTACCAAATGCCGTACATCCTGTGCACGCCGCTCTTTGCCATCTCGGTAACCGCTCCGTCCTTGCGGGTGGAGATGACCCGCAAATTTATCGTCCTGAAAGGACACGACTCAATTTAATTACTCTAGTGATCTTGAGCACGCCGCTCGGCAATTGCTCCTGCATTGCTCTACCACCTACCTCCATGTAGGCGTCCTGCGCATCCCAGCGCCCGCGGCATACGACCGCCATGGAAGGCGGAAATGTCGTTTTTGCAGGAGCAAAAAACGATCGTACATCCTTGTACATCACCGCTCTTTGCCATCCATGGCACCGCGGCATACGTACATCCTTGTACATAAAAAAGCCCCGGAGATTACTCTGGGGCCGTTTTTTCACTCAATGAAACGAGGGTTTATTTCATTGAAGCTATGTAGTTGGCTACTGCATCGATTTCAGCATCACTCATGCTTTCGGCAACAGCGCGCATCATCTTGTTACTGTCGTTGCTGCGCTCACCTGTACGGAAGGCCTTTAACTGGGCCGCGGTATAAGCCGGGAACTGGCCTGCCAGGGCTGGGTATTTGGCTACCGAGTTACCGCTACCACTGGGTCCGTGACAGCCCATACATGCGGGAACGCCCGTTTTCATATTGCCACCTCGATAAATGTCCTTACCCAGAGCCACTTTGCTCTCATCGGCCGGTGAAGCAGTGGCTACCTGAGTCGACAGGAACGCGGCCAGGTTGGCCATATCTTCGTCCGTCAGGGCTGCTGACATACCGAACATCAGGTCGTTTTTACGAACCATGGTCTTGAATTCATTCAGCTGCTTAATGATGTATTGCTCATGTTGACCGGCAATTTTAGGAAACTGATCTACCACACTGTTACCGTCGGTCATGTGGCAACCGACGCAACCGTTTTCCAGCATTTTGGTCTGTCCCACTGCGGCATCACCAGCGACAGCGGCGGTATTGGCAGCCATCAACAATCCAGACGCTGCAATCAGAAACTTGAAATTCATTATACGTACTCTCCAAACTCAGACGTTGCTCAAATCAGGCCAGTCCACTTCAGGAATTCAGAAACCCTGCTGGAGTACACCAGATTCGATGAAATTCTATAACCTTAAGCCGGCTTATGGCTAAAAAGAGGCGCAAGTCTACACCAGATGGGCATTTTCATCAATTTACCAGACACTAAAAAATGGCTGATTGGTGCAAATCAGGGTAATATCCGGCGAAAGTCAACGTCAGATGCCATGAATAATTATTATCACCGTAGCCAGTTCCTCACCAGCGCCAGCCAGGTCAGCCAGTTTCCAGAGCCCGAAGGTTATGAAGTGGCCTTTGCCGGCCGCTCCAATGCCGGTAAATCCAGCGCCATCAACACCCTGTGCCAGAATAAATCCCTGGCCCGTACCAGTAAAACCCCGGGGCGCACCCAGCTCATCAACTTTTTCACTCTGGATGAACAGCGTCGACTGGTCGATCTGCCCGGTTATGGCTATGCCAAGGTACCGGAAAAGATACGTCTGCAATGGCAGAAGTTGATGGAAAGTTACCTGGGACAGCGCAGCAATTTATGCGGCCTGGTGATCATCATGGATATACGTCATCCGATGAAAGACTACGACCTGCAGATGCTGGACTGGTGCCATCACTTTGGCACTCCCAGCCACATTGTTTTAACCAAGGCCGATAAACTGAAACGGGGTCCGGCCTTGCAGGTACGACAAAACATCATTAAGCAATGCCAGCAGGAAGGATTCGATACCAGCGTGCAAATTTTTTCAGCGCTAAAAAATACTGGCCTGGAAGATTTGCAATTAACGCTTGATAACTGGTTTGAACTGGGCGAAGGTGAAGCATAGTCAGGCTAAAAAAAAAGCCCCAACCCATGGGTGGGTTGGGGTGAACTAGAGGCCAGCTTGGGGATGCTGACCACAAATTGCCCGCTCAGGGAGGTGTGCGGGCTTGCGCCGGGCTTTAGCGCAATTCGGGTTGGCTAAACTCAGCCAGAACAAAATCTTTCGATATAGGAAGTAAAGATCATCCCGAGGCTAAGTCAAAACACAACCGACGAGTGGTAGAGCAAATCCAGGGTCATTCAGACCAGTGGTTGCATAACAGGAATCACTCCTATTAATTCCACTAAAACACCTACACATTATGACTAAATTAGTGTGCCTCATCCCAGTTATTACCAATACCGATTTCGACCAGTAAGGGCACTTTGAGTTCGGCCGCCGATTCCATTTTTTGATGCACCAGCTTGGTCAAAGCCTCAACATCTTTGCTTGCCACTTCGAACACCAGTTCATCGTGCACCTGCATGATTATTTTCACATCCAGTTTCGATTTGGCCAATGCCGTGTCCACCGCAATCATGGCGCGCTTGATAATATCCGCCGCAGTACCCTGCATGGGCGCATTGATCGCAGTGCGCTCGGCATATTGGCGGCGCTGACCGTTACGGGAATTGATTTCCGGTAAATACAGACGACGACCGAACAGGGTTTCTACATAGCCCTGATCATGAGCTTTAGCCCGAGTGTCGTCCATATACTGCTTTACGCCCGGGTAACGTTCGAAATAAAGATCGACATAATCCTGGGCCTCATAGCGGGTGATATTCAACTGCCTGGCCAGACCAAACGCCGACATGCCATAAATTAGCCCAAAGTTAATCGCCTTGGCGGCTCGTCGCTGCTCAGTGCTCACCTCCTCCAGATCGGTGCCGAACACCTCGGCGGCGGTGGCCTTGTGGATATCACGACCTTCGGCAAACGCCTTAAGCAAACTATCATCGCCGGACAAATGGGCCATGATGCGCAACTCGATTTGAGAGTAGTCCGCCGCCAGCATCTGGTAGCCTTCTGCGGCCACAAAAGCCTGGCGAATTCTACGCCCCTCTTCGGATCGAATCGGAATATTCTGTAGATTGGGGTCGGTAGATGACAATCGCCCGGTGGCCGCCACCGCCTGTTGATAGGAGGTGTGCACCCGGCCGGTATCTGCATTCACCTGCAACGGCAGTTTATCGGTATAGGTCGATTTGAGTTTGCTCATGCCTCGGTGTTGCAGAATTAACCTCGGCAACTCGTATTCTTCCGCCAGTTCCTGCAACACATCTTCAGCGGTGGAGGGTTGGCCTTTCGGGGTTTTACGAATCACCGGCAAGCCCAACTTGTCGAAAAAGATAACCTGGATCTGTTTGGGCGAAGCCAGATTAAAACTCTCGCCGGCCACCTCGAACGATTTTTGCTCGATTTCCAGCATACGCTCGGCCAGTTGCCGACTCTGTTTCGCCAGCATCTCCACATCCACTCGCACACCATTGCGTTCGATGCGCTGAATCACCGACAACAGCGGCAATTCTATATCCCGATACAGGGCCAGCAAACTATCCACCTGCTGCAATTGCGGATAAATGGCCTGGTGCAATCGCAGAGTAATATCCGCATCTTCCGCCGCATAAGCCCCGGCCTGTTCCAGATCGATCTGGTTGAAAGTGAGCTGCCTGGCTCCCTTACCGGCAATATCTTCGAAATGAATGGTGCTGTGATTGAGAAAACGCTCGGCCATGTCATCCATGTTATGGCGTTTGGTGGAGTCCAGCACATATGATTCCAGCAAGGTGTCGTGGGCTATGCCTTTTAGATGAATGCCATGATTAAGCAGCACGTGGCTGTCGTACTTCAGGTTCTGCCCCAGCTTCAGGTGTTTGTCGCTCTCCAGCAGTTTTTTCAAGCCGCCCAACACCTGTTGCTCCGATAACTGCGGCGGCGCGCCGGGGTAATCATGGCCAAAGGGCACATAGGCCGCCTCACCCGGCTCTACTGCAAATGACACCCCCACCACCCGTGCCTGCATATAATCCAGGCTGGTGGTTTCGGTATCAAAGGCAAACAGCTCGGCTTTCTGCAGTTTTTTCAGCCAGTGCTTGAAGGTTTTTTCATCCAGTACCGTGTCGTATTTTGTTTCAACAGGCTTAGCTGTTGCTGGAGTTGTTGAAGTCCCGGCTTCGGCGGCATCGCCTGCCAGCTCCGCCAGCCAGGTTTTAAATTCCAGCTCACTGTAAATTTGCTCTAGTTTAGAAATATCCGGCTCGGCCAGTTTCAAGTCAGCCGGGCCCTGCTCCAGCGCCACATCACACACAATGGTGGCGAGCTGGTAGGACAGGGGCAGTTGTTCAAGACTGTCGCGAAGATTATCCCCCACCTTGCCCTTGATGTCGGCCGCATGCTCAATCACCCCCTGCATCGAATCGTATTCGGTGAGCCATTTCACCGCCGTCTTGGGGCCCACTTTGGGTACGCCGGGAATGTTATCGGAGGTATCTCCGATCAGGGCCAGATAATCGATAATGCGCTGCGCCGGTACACCAAATTTTTCCACCACCGTATCCGGGTTCAAAAAACTGCTGTTCATGGTATTGATCAGGGTGATCTTATCGCTCACCAGCTGCGCCATGTCCTTATCACCGGTGGAAATCAGCACCTCACGACCCTCGGCCTCGGCCTGTCGAGCCAGAGTGCCGATGACATCGTCCGCTTCCACGTCGGGAATCACCAGCTTCGGATAACCCAGGGCCTCCACCAGTTCGTGCAAGGGTTCGATCTGCACTCGCAGATCATCGGGCATGGGCGGGCGATGGGCCTTGTATTCCTTGTACAGATCGTTGCGGAAGGTTTTACCCTTGGCATCGAACACCACCGCCATATACTCGGGCTGGTATTCGCCGACCAGTTTTTTCAGCATATTGATTACCCCATACACCGCGCCGGTGGGCAGACCCCTGGAATTGGTCAAGGGCGGCAGGGCATGAAATGCACGAAACAAATAAGATGAGCCATCCACCAGGATGACAGGTGCTTGTTTTGAAGCCATGTGATTTAATCTGATATCGAATGAACGAAGCGCTATTATTATTAGAAAATGAGCAGAATGCGAGTTTAATATGGCTAACAAACCACCCAAACCTCAGGGTTTATCACCCTTTGCCTCAGCCGCCCTGCATCGTGAGTCATGGAAAATTTTCCAGATCATGGCGGAGTTTGTCGAAGGTTTCGAACAACTGGCACAGATTACTCCCTCGGTGAGTATCTTCGGTTCGGCCCGGCTAAAGCCGGACCACCCCTATTACGCCAGCGCCGAAACCATCGCCCGTTTACTCTCCGATGCCGGTTTCTCCGTGATCAGTGGCGGGGGTCCGGGTATTATGGAAGCCGCTAACAAAGGCGCCAAACAGGGTAAGTCCCCCAGCATTGGCTTAAATATCCAGCTGCCCAAAGAACAGATCCCCAATGCCTACCAGGACATCAAGCTCCACTTCCGTCATTTTTTCTCCCGCAAGGTGATGTTCGTAAAATACGCCACCGCCTATGTGGTGTGCCCCGGCGGCTTCGGTACCCTGGATGAACTGGCGGAAATGCTCACCCTGCTGCAAACCGGTAAGAGTAGAAAGATCCCCATCGTACTGGTGCATAGACCCTTCTGGGAAGGCCTGCTGGAGTGGTTCAAAACAACCCTGGTGGCGGAAGGCATGATCAGGGAAAAAGATTTCGACCTGTTCCAGATTGTGGACACACCAGAACAGGTAGTGGATGCTATTTTCAGTTTCTATGAACACCGGGAACTGACGCCCTCGGCGGAGGAGCAGGAGATTCTGCTTCAGTTGTAAGTTACAAGTTTTAAGTCTTAGGTCGTAGGTCGTAAGTCGTAAGTCGTAAGTCGTAAGTCGTAAGTCGTAAGTC
>JBLYYN010000094.1:0-4473 GCA_048550535.1 Gammaproteobacteria bacterium | reverse complement strand
TTAAATTTCTGCCAGTACCTGTTGCGACATGGCTATAGCCTGGTCATGGTAGCCTCCGCCAAATATATTTAAATGATTAATAATGTGGTACAGGTTATAAAATATTTTACGTACCGGATAGCCATCATCCAGTGTCCAGGCTTCATTATAAGCACTGTAAAAATTTTTATTAAAGCCACCAAACAAATGGGTCATGGCAAGATCTGCTTCACGATCACCAAAATAAAAAGCAGGATCATAAATCACCGGTGAACCATCGACCAGGGCCGAAGCATTCCCCCCCCATAAGTCACCGTGTAACATCGAGGGCTGAGGTTGATAAGATTCAAACAGCACGGGCAAATCAGCCATCAAGCGTTCACCCAGTCGTTGCAGCTCACCACCGTAACCATTACTGGCAGCCAGTTGCAATTGATATCCGAGCCGGTTGTGACGCCAGAATTCAATCCAGTTATCCATCGGCTCATTGATCTGAGGAGTGGACCCTATGGTGTTATTTCGATGCCAGCCAAAATGCTCGTGTCGAATTCGATGCAGCTCAGCAAACTGATGACCAAACCGTTGCATGTCCAGTGAGCCCCGCATATCCAGATACTCCAGAACCAGATAACACTGCTGCTGATGCACACCATGGCATATCGGCTGCGGCACCCTGATCACACCCGCTTTCGCCAGCTCCGCTAAGGATTCGGCCTCGGCCTCGAACATATCACCGTGTAGGCTGCTGTTGGTTTTAACAAAGAAGCTACGTTCACCATCACTTATACGGTTGCTTTCATTAATACAACCGCCTCCGATAGCCTGCTGTTTTGCCAGGTGAAATATTTCCCCTGTCGCTTTACTGATGGCTTCAGCGATATGTGTCCATAAGGTCATTGTATTATCCTGTTCTGTCGTTTATTTTTTGCGTTGTATTTATCTCTCATCCCCAATCAAATTACCAGCCCTGGTAACTGATCCGCTGTGATTGCCCTATTTAAAACAGGCGCACAAGTCCGCAAATGCACGCAATTAAACGCAATTAAAGAAAAAACACTAGTGTATTATGCGCCTTAGGCGCACAACTAAAATATTAGCGTTTATTTGCGTGCATTTGTGGGCTTATTGTTTCGGCTATATCTTCAGTTAACTGTTTTGTTAATATACAGTTAATATCTCTATCGACTACTGCGGAACCTCATGAACGAAACCACCACTCTGGCCGATCAAATTGGTTATGACAAAGTCCAGCTCATTGTCCATTCTTTTTATCAGCAAGCACAGCTGCACCCTGAGCTTGGGCCTTTTTTCAACCATATTGAAGATTTCAAGTCCCATGAACAACGCCTGAGCGATTTCTGGTGGCAGGCACTGGGAGGGCAACTGGAACAGCCCGGCCAATTCGATATGATTGGCAAACATTTTCCACTGGGCATCAAGACTTCCGACCTGGAAGCCTGGTTAGTACTCTTCGGCAGGGTACTGGGCGAAAATCTGGACATGGAACTGGCTAATGCCTGGATGAGCAAGGCGGTGAATATTGCCGCACGCCTGAAACAAATTGTGATTGACCATCAGCCTCTGGGCCCCAAAATTAAAAATAAATCCTAGTCCAGGCGACTTAATCTTGATTCCCACACAATTTATCTAGTGAAAAATTTTTCTATGGCTGTGCTTATACACATCCCGGGAAATATACCCAGTGGACTTGATCACAATATAAGCAGCCAAACAGCTTCACTTATAAGTCATTGTATTTATTGAATAAATAAGCTGTATACTTTTTAACCAATCTGACACAGAGGCCCGAAATACGACGCCCAATGATGGATTTCCAAGCTTAGTCCACAGAGTTATCCACAGCTTATGTGGGTAAATCAAATTTTCTTTGTTTTTTTAATCACTTATTCATTTTTTGTAAACAAAAGTTTAACAAAACTGGCTAAATCTGAATGAGGAATCACTATCAAATCCACTGATGTTTGGCAATAGCAGGATAAAATATATTACTTATACACATGGCTGATTAAACACTGAAAAAAATACAAAAAAACCGATGAAACCTAGCAAAAGTCTATTGACTTTGCTAACTTATTGAAAATTATACATATTATGCATTGGTCGTTTTTTAACCAATTTGACTCGAGGGCACAATTTTTGCTGTATTGACCCACTTACGGTCAAGCTATCCACAAAGTTATCCACAGCTTCTGTGGAAAACTAGTTATCCACAATCAGACTCAGATAATTTAAGTTTTTTTCAGGCATCACTGGCACAATACGCCCATGTCTGAAAAGCCCGTTTTAAAAATTGCCGTTCCCATACCCCTGTTTGGCTTATTCGATTACCTGGCCCCGGATGGAATCACTGTCACAACAGGCTGCCGAGTCAGTATTGCCTTTGGTCGTCATTCTAAAATTGGCATGGTCATGGGGCAGGTGTCACACAGTGAGCTGCCCAGTCATAAACTAAAAACCATAAAAGACACCATCGATGAACAGCCCATCCTCCCCGAGGATTTATTACACTTATTAAAATGGGCTGCAGAATATTATCAGTACCCATTAGGTGAAGTAATCAGCGGTGCCTTGCCCGGCTTATTGCGAGAGGGTAAAGCCATTAACACGGAAAGCGACTCTGAATGGCGGCTAACGGAAACAGGTCGCGATATTGACCCGGACAGCCTCGCACGGGCACCCAAACAGGCTGCGTTAGTCAAATTCATGCAGCAGACTGAGCATCAAATTCAGGCCCAACATCTGCGTCAATTGATGGATCACTGGCGACCCTCCATTCAGGCACTGATAAAAAAACAGCTGGTACAGCAATATCAACGTCCCTGCCTGGACACTATATGTGATCAACCGCAACCAGCACCCGAACTGAACATCGAACAGCAACAGGCGGTGGATGCGGTCTCCGTCAGCTTCGGCCAGTTCCATAGTTTTCTGTTACAGGGTATTACCGGTAGCGGTAAGACTGAAGTTTATCTGGCATTGGTGCAGAAAATGCTTGAACGTAAGCAGCAGGTTCTGATCCTGGTACCAGAAATCAGTCTGACACCCCAGCTCACCCATCGTTTTCAACAGCGCCTCTGTGTACCGGTAGCCGCCCTGCATTCTGGCCTGAACGATCGACAACGCCTGTGCGCCTGGGGTATGGCGGCACAAAATAAGGCTCCGGTAGTGATTGGCACCCGCTCGGCACTGTTTACGCCCCTGCCGGAACTGGGGCTGATCATTATTGACGAAGAGCACGATAACTCACTGAAACAGGCCGAAGGTTTTCGCTACCATGCCCGCGATCTGGCCATAGTTCGAGCTCGGAATCGAAATATCCCCATTTTGCTTGGATCTGCCACACCGTCACTAGAAAGCCTTAACAATGTGAATAAGGGCAACTATCAGTTACTAAAATTGAACCAACGGGCAGTGGCGGATAAACCTCCTGCCATTCATCTGCTGGATGTGCGCCGTCGCCCCATGGCCGATGGCCTGTCGGATATCATGCTAGAGCATATTCACAAACACCTGCAACAACAGGGACAGGTATTGCTGTTCCTGAATCGCCGCGGTTACGCCCCACTACTCATGTGCCATGAGTGTGGCTGGACCACCGAATGCCCACGCTGCGATGCCCATATGACCCTGCATCACCATAGCCGTCGTCTGCAATGCCATCATTGCGGCCACGAGCGAGTGGCCCCTACCGGCTGCCCGCAATGTGCCAGCGAACAGCTGTATATTCCAGGAGCCGGCACCGAACGTATTGAGCAGGCACTGCTGCAACAGTTTCCAGACGTAGAAATCAGTCGTATCGATCGAGATACCACTCGCCGCAAAGGCAGTCTTGATCAAAAGCTGCAGCAGGCCACCAGTGGCCAGTCTCGAATACTTATTGGTACTCAGATGCTGGCCAAGGGCCACGATTTCCCCAATGTCACCCTGGTGGGCATACTGGACACCGATCAGGGCCTGTTCAGTAGTGATTTCCGCGGTACAGAACAGATGGCCCAGTTGATCATTCAAGTGGCTGGCCGCGCCGGACGAGCTGAAAAACCCGGCGAAGTCCTGATCCAGACCCACCACCCCGAACATCCCTTATTACAGCAGCTACTACAGGAAGGCTACAGCGGTTTTGCCCGAGCAGCCCTGGCTGAACGTCAGATAGCCGGCTTCCCACCCTATTCGCATATGACGGTATTGCGTGCAGAAGCCCCTCACAAGCAGGCCGGCTATGAGTTCCTGAAACAGGCTTCTGCCCTTGGGCAATCACTGCAAATGCCCGGTATCGAGTGGTTTGGCCCGTTACCCGCGCCCATGGAAAAAAGGGCCGGACGCTACCGTGCCCAGCTCATCCTGCAGGCCGCACAACGAAGTCAGCTGCAATTATTATTACGACACTGGGTTTCAAAACTGCCCCAGCTTAAATCCGCCAACCGGGTACGCTGGTCAGTGGATGTGGATCCACAGGATATGTACTAAAAGCGAGTC
>JBLYYN010000093.1:0-25452 GCA_048550535.1 Gammaproteobacteria bacterium | reverse complement strand
AAGTCTGCATTAAATGTCTCCGCCCCCTTTAGCAGATGATCAAAAGCAAAAATATTTAGTCCGCAAATGAACGCTAATAAACGCAAATAAAAACAAAATCATCTATGTGTTGTGCGCCGTAGGCGCACAAATAAAACATTAGCGTTTATTTGCGTTCATTTGCGGACTATTGCTTTTAAGTTTTTAAAGACTGCTTCTGGCTATTTACAGACTTGTGGTGCTGTCGATTTATATTGAGGCAGGATTTTCGTTGTGTCGTGTTAAGTCCTTGTCTGATGTATTTCAATATGTGTCTAGAGCAGAGTTGACTAGCAGGTATTGAGTTTTATACATGCATATACTACGCTTTGTAGTTATAAAAGAAAATGTGCATGGGGTTTTTTCTCACCCCTGTTTGAATGTGACTTTGGTCAAAGAAATACTAAAAGTATAGATATATAAGGTTTGTCTACTGACAAGTGATTTTCTGCGACTTAATCGATTAGTGCGCTGGCTGGATGTGGCAGGCAGGGATGTGATGAAAATCTTCAATATACTCATTTTAGTGCTGGCTCCCATGTTGCTGGTGAATGCTGCAATTGCAGGCCCAGCGCAAAGGCTGATCATTCAGTTTGATACTTCGTTAAGCGCTGAGCAGAAGCAGGCGCTGAATCAACAAATGCAATTGATTATAAAAACAGACTATCGCCTGTTGCCACATAGTACAGATCGACGCTGGATTATTGTTGTTGATCCAGCTTTGAATAAAGAAGATTTGAATAAAGTTATCGAGGCAATGATCAGGCTTGAACACGTTGAATATGTAGAGCCCGATCAGATATTGAAAGTATTTCACTAATCAACTAAGGAGATGGCCGTTGTTAATATGAAAATAACAACATGGCATAGTTTGTTTCATGCTGACGTTGTGAATAATGTGTTTAATATATGCAAGGGATAAATTATTGTGAATAAAACTAGATATAAACAACGAAGATCTTTGTCGAAGATATTATTAACAATGTCAGTGATCTATGGCTCGCTAACTTCGCAAGTGTTTGCCGGCCAGAGTGAATCAGCGGCCATGGCTGGGTTTTTTCCTCGGTCATCAGACGAAATCACTGATCGGATTATTGTGAAGTATAAAAGCAGTTCTACAATTGGACATGCGGCTAACATGCCTGCTGCACAGATGAATATGGTTTCACAGCGAGTGGGTACAGGACTTCGTCATATCCGACAACTAGCCTCTGGCGCTCAACTACTGAAGCTTGAAACTAAGCAATCAGGGATACGGATGGCTGATATGATTTCTGCGCTGATGGCTGATAGCAATGTGGAATATGCAGAAGCAGATATAAAGATGTATCCCCTGGCTGTACCCAATGATTCCCGTTATAACGAGCAGTGGCAATATTTTGAGGCCACAGGTGGACTGAACTTGCCCTCTGCCTGGGATACTGCACAGGGGACAGGTGTAGTCGTGGCAGTGCTTGACACGGGTTACTTACCCCATGCCGATTTGGCCGCGAATATCCTGCCTGGATATGACATGATTTCAGATCTGGACGTGGCACAGGATGGTGATGGCCGAGATGCAAATGCATATGACAACGGTGACTGGCAACCTGCGGATGCCTGCTATACCGGTTCATCGGCCAGTAATAGTAGCTGGCATGGTACCCATGTGGCAGGCACCATAGCCGCCGTCACCAATAACAGCACGGGTGTGGCAGGCGTGGCCTACAACGCTAAAATTGTGCCGGTTCGGGTGCTGGGACGATGTGGAGGTTACCTGTCAGATATTGCCGATGGCATGATCTGGGCCGCCGGTGGTTCTGTGGCCGGTGTGCCTGATAACGCTAACCCTGCTCAGGTGTTGAACTTAAGCCTGGGTGGTTCAGGTAGTTGCAGCATTACAACCCAGGACGCGATTAATACCGCGCGCAATCTGGGTACTACAGTGGTGGTGGCCGCAGGCAATGAAAATACCGATGCCAGTAATTCCAATCCGGCCAACTGTAATGGGGTAATTGCTGTAGCAGCCACCAATCGCAACGGTGGTCGTGCCTATTATTCCAATTACGGTACGGTCGTGGATGTGGCAGCACCCGGGGGTGATGTGACTACGGGCTCTGCCAATGGTATTTTATCCACTCTCAATTCCGGTCGGACGACTCCGAGTACGGACAGCTATGCCTTCTATCAGGGCACCAGTATGGCGACACCTCATGTGGCTGGGGTTGCTGCCCTGTTGTATGAAGCCGATCCTGCGATTACACCCGATCAGGTAGAATCAACCCTGAAGTCCACTGCCCGTAGTTTTCCGGCAAGCTGTAATCAATGCGGTTCAGGAATAGTGGATGCAGCAACTGCGGTTGCCCTGGTTAGTGGTGTGTCACCACCTCTTCCGGTGGATAATGCTCTGGAGAACGGCGTACCGGTGACCAACCTGTCAGCAGCCAGTGGTGAAGCGCTCATGTTTACCCTGGAAGTGCCTGAAGGTTCGGCTAATCTGAATTTTGTGATCAGTGGTGGAACCGGTGATGCTGATTTGTATGTGAGATATGCTTCAGCACCGAGCACCAGCGTGTACGATTGTCGGCCCTATCTGAATGGTAATAATGAAACCTGTAGTATCCCCAATGTACAGGCGGGAACCTATCATGTCATGATTCAGGCCTATTCGGCGTTTTCAGGTGTGTCACTGGTGGCCAGTTATGGTGAGGCCCTGAGTGGCGGTGGTTTTACTGAAACCAGTTTATCGGCCAGTCGTGGTTACTGGTTGCATTACACACTGGAGGTGCCTGCCGGCATGAGTGCATTGAATGCAGATATGTTCGGTGGTACCGGTGATGCAGACCTGTATGTACGCTATGGTGCACAACCCACAAGCACTAGTTATGATTGCCGGCCTTATAATAGTGGCAATGTGGAATCCTGTAACTTTGCCAAACCTGCGGCAGGTAGCTGGTATATCAGCATTAAAGCCTATTCAAGTTTCTCGGGTGTGACACTGGATGTGCGGTATGAGCCTTAGTTATAAGTTATAAGTTATAAGTCATAAGTCATAAGTCGGAAGTCGGAAGTCGGAAGTCGGAAGTCGGAAGGATTGTGACTCGATGCTATTGAACCCATAAACTGTCATCCCGACCGGATGGGAGGGATCTTAATGTTTGATAATGTGATGCTTTTTTAACTTAAGATTTCTCGACAATAGCTCCATGCATTGTTCTACCTTCGCCCATCCATGGGCTCGTCCCGCTGGTTGAAATGACACTGCACTAGAGAATCTCAAAGACTTGAGTGTTTCATCCTGGATGAATTTTGTAAGATTCCAGGCTGATGCTCCAAAATATATTATGCACACTATTTAAGTTATTGAATATTAAGCTATATTAAATAAAGCTTAAATAATGTTTGCTGCACATCGTAAATTTGCCTTATCATTCCCTGTGTAAAAAACATTGACCCAGGGTGCCCCTGACAAGGGGATAATCGGGAAGCTGGTTAAAGTCCAGCGCTGCCCCCGCAACGGTAAATGGGATATGTCATTCAAATAGCCACTGTGCAACAGGCATGGGAAGGCGAGTGACATGGGTTCCCATAAGCCCGGAGACCGGCCCTGGAATTGAATTATAGCTGTTACGGAGGGTAACAGGATTCAGGCAGTTTTCCGCTGATTCTCATCACGCCCTTTGTCTGTTTCCACCTTCGTAGCCGCTGTTTCGCGGAGGTGAGAAATCTAATGTCTCGGGCATTTATCCAGTCTATTCTAATAGGCAGTACTGTTACTGCCGGTGTATCTATTCCTGTTCGGTCTATAGCTGAAGAATTACCCACTGTAGTAGTCAGTGCGGCCAGAACCGAACAGTCCACGGTGACCATACCCGCCGCCATAAAAATCATTACTAATGACGAAATTGAAGCCAGTGGTGCCAGTAATGTTTCTGAAGTGCTGAGAAACCAGGGTGGTGTATATCTGACCGATTTATACGGTATGGGTACTCATTCAAAGGTGGCGATGAGAGGTTTTAGCAGTGAATCCGCTTTAAGCAATACACTGGTTATTGTGGATGGCCGTCGCTTGAATAATATTGATTTATCTGCACCTGATCTGAATAGTATTTCCATTAAAGATATTGAACGTATTGAAATTATCCAGGGCAGTGCCGGCACTTTGTATGGTGATCAGGCGGTGGGTGGTGTGATTAATATTATTACCAGAAGCCCAACAACGGCAAATAAAGATATTGAACTGTCTGCCGGGAGTTATAACCGTCGGCGTATAATGGCAAAGTTTGAAGACAAAGTATCCGATAAAGTCAGCTATCGACTCACTGGTGATTACCTGGAGTCCGATAATTATCGTGATCACAATGCGTTGGAAAACTTTGATTTGTTTGGACGTTTGAATTACCAGCTGGATAGTGGTTTGTTGTTTGCGGAAGCACAAAGAGTAAAAGAGGATATAGAGTTGCCTGGAGCTTTAACGCAAGCTGAACTTGATCAAAATAGACGACAGTCAAGTATTTATAACCTTGATTTCACTGATTCTGAGACCGAAGTGATGAGATTCGGTTTACGTAAAACACTCTCAGAAGATTGGTTGACCGAAATCGAGTTGACTGTCAGAGATCAGGCAATTGAGGGTGTCTTATGGGGCGGGGCATCCCAGATAAAAAATGAGCAAATAGAATTTACACCACGAATTCTGGGGGTGTATCCCTCGCAACATGGCGATTTGACTATGACCATTGGGGCTGATTTATTAGCAACGGATTATGGCTATGATTCTGCTTCTCGCGTTGTCACGGACAAGCAGAATCAACAGGCATTTTATGCTCAATTTGTGTGGCCATTTGTTGATAAATTAAGTCTGACGTTAGGTGGACGCCATGCAGTCATTGAGAATGATGTGGTTTCGAGTACTAAAACAGGTGCTGTGGACGATAGCGAAACGGTGTTTGAATACGGTTTTTCATACTCACCGAACAAGGCGTTGCGTCTGTTTGCCCGTGTGGATGAAAATTTTCGTTTCGCCAAAGTGGATGAATTAACCTACACTTCTCCGGGTGAAGAGCTGAAAACTCAGACCGGTAAATCGAATGAACTAGGTGTTGAATTCAAACAATCGGATTATTCTTTCAGAGCAGTTCTTTTTCGTCTCAATCTGAATGATGAAATTGCATTTGACTCGTCAGCGCCGACTCCAATAGGAGGGATTAATCCAGGAGCTAATGTGAATTTTGATCCAACCACCCATGATGGATTAATAGTGGATGCACATTATCAATTGAATCAGTCACTCGGGCTTAATGGTAGTTTTAACTATAATGATGCTGTGTTCGATTCTGGTGTGTATCAGGGGAACAGCATATCCGGCGTACCGGAGAAGTCACTACTATTAACGGTTGATTTCAATAGAGATAAAAATTGGCGCTATTATGTCGAGTGGGCATACACGGGTGAACTTTATGTTTCTGGAGATAATGAGAACGTTCAGGCCAAGCAGTCCAGTTATAGTGTTGTGAATGCCAATATTAATTATGAGCGTAAGGCCTGGCGTTTCTCTGCCAGAATTAATAATCTGCTGGATAAGGAATATAGTGAGAGTTCGGTTACCTATCCTGCATCACCTATTTATTACTATCCGTCACCCGAGCGTAACTTCTGGTTAAGCGCAGCTTATCGCTTTTAATATCATGAATCTATCACGACATAAGTTGACAATTGCACTAGTCCTGTCCGGACTGGTGCATGCTCTGTTTATGTTCGATAGTTTTAATAATGAGCTGTTCATTCAGTTTACTGAAACACAGAGCAATTCGTTGTATCTTGAGTTGTCAAAGCAGATGGCTGTAAGTAGCAGTCAGCAGAAAGATTCAGCAATAGTAGATGATTATGAAAAATTGTTAGCGACACAACACATAATAGCTGAACAAAAAAAGCTGAATCAAGCTGAAAAACAGCAAAAATCTAAGGAGCAGGCTCAGGCTGAGCAACTATCAAATTCAGCTAAGGATGAGCAACAACAGAAAAAGCAGCTAAGCAAGCCTGTAGTGAATCATGATGCTTTGTTGCAGCTTGTTTACCAGGCAATCAGCGAGCATAAGCGTTACCCTTACATGGCTCGTCGTTTGGGACAACAGGGCAAGGTAAGCCTGAACTTTGTTATGCATCCGGATGGACAGGTGACAGATGTGGTGGTGATTGAATCCAGTCGCTATTCAGTTCTTGACCGGGCTGCTGAGCAAGCCGTGGTGGCTATTTCACCGTTTGCTAAGGCGGCTGAATACCTGAGCTATGAAAAGGTATTCGATATCGCGGTGGATTTTCGACTGAATTGATTAATCTGGAATAAAAATAGTTTGATGATCCAGGCGATGTTGTCTGATTGGATGGCCGAATACTTTTTCCAGATTAGTTTCATTCAGTAGTTCTGAGCTTGGGCCAGCCAGGTATTCGCCATCGCCAAATAGCAGCAGGATATGATCGCAATATTTGGCCGCCAGATTGATATCGTGCAGGCTCATTAATAACACTCGCTGATTTTGTTGTGCATAGCTACACAGCCATGTCAGCAAGGTGCTTTGATGATGCAGGTCGAGATGACTATTAGGTTCGTCCAGTAGGAAAATATCCGGGTTCTGGGTGATTAATGTGGCCAAGGATACGCGTTGGCGTTCACCACCGGATAGCTGGTTGACCGGTCGAAGTTTAAAGTTCTGCATGCCCACGGTGACTAAAGCCTGTTCCGCCAGCTCATAGTCCTGGGCAGTTTCCCATTGCATGGCCGGGATATGAGGGTGGCGGCCGGTGATCACCGTTTCCAGCACGCTTGATGGAAATGGATCTTCGATATGCTGTAACAGTAAGCCGATCTTTTGTGCTATTTGTTTACGAGTTAGTTCGCTGAGCCTGTTTTCAGCAATAAAAATATCACCGGAGTCCGCCTCACGTAAACCGGCCAGGGTATGCAGTAATGTGGTTTTACCGACGCCATTGCAACCCAGAACGCCCCAAATTTGTCCGGCTTTAAGTTCTAAATCCAGTTGCCGACAAATGGATTTACCGGCGATGCTCAGTGTCAGTTGACGGGTGTTGAGTTGAGTCATGTGCTCAGCTGCCGGTTGAAGTTACGGTTGAGTAAAAACAGAAAGAAAGGTACGCCAATGAATGCGGTGATGACACCCACCGGTAATTGCTGGGGCGCAATGATGGTGCGGGCCAGGGTATCGGAAATAACCAGTAGACTGCCACCGAGTAAAATAGAGGCGGGTATGAGTAAACGATGATCACTGCCGGAAATGAGTCTGAGCATATGGGGCACGATGAGGCCAACAAAGCCGACACTGCCGGCCTGGACAACGGCAAATGCGGTGAGTGCTGAGGCCAGTAAAAATAAACTAATGCGCATGGGTTTGACTGATACTCCCAGAGCGCCTGCCTGTAAATCACCACGGGCAAGTATGTTGAGCTGGCGGGCGATAATGAAGCAGATGCCTGCGCCGAGTAGCAGAACGATAAGACTGGATATGTGGGCCGATGAACCGCTGATATCCCCCATAATCCAGAACAGCATACCCTTTAAGGGTTTGTCCGGGCTGATGGACAGAATAAAATTAATCAATGCGCCCCAGCCAGCCGCAATCACCACGCCGGTGAGTAACAGACGGGTGGGTTGCCAGCTACCCTGGCCATGGGCCAGGCTGAACACCAGTAGTATCGAAACAAAGGCTCCAGTGAAGGCGCTGATGGGCAACCAGCTGGCTGAAAGTCCAAGAAACATGGCGCTTAATGCTGCCACAGATGCCCCCCCTGATACACCGAGTATGTAGGGGTCGGCCAATGGGTTGCGCAGTAACACCTGCATCAACACGCCGGCCAGTGACAGCAGGGCTCCGGTGATAAAAGCCACGTAGGCACGGGGGGCTCGCAATTCCCAGACCAGGGTATGGGCGATACTGGGTTCGCTGGATAAAAAAGCATCAGACAGTTGCGGGATTGAAAGCTGGTAACTGCCGACTGAGAATGCCAGAATAAAACTTAAAGTGCTCAGGATGATCAGCAGTACAAGTAGTGGAATAGGTCTGAGCATATTTAGGGAGCCTCTGATCAAGTATATGATGGCTTCTGCGTGACCTGAAGCCATCAGATACTTGATCAGAGGCTCCTTGGTATAAGAGTAATTTACGCCGCTTCATTATAAGCGACATAACATTTGAGTAAACAATTCGGAAATAATTATGGGAAATCGCTTATCAAAAATTTACACACGCACCGGTGATAAAGGCACGACCGGTATGGGTGATGGCAGTCGCGTGGAGAAAGACAGTGTGCGGGTGGCGGCCATGGGTGATGTGGATGAACTGAATTCAGTGCTGGGTATGGTGATATGTAAATGCAAACCGGGTGAGGTAAAAGAAACCCTGATTACCATTCAGCATGACCTGTTTAATCTGGGGGGGCAGCTGACCATGCCCGATTATGCCTTGATTACTGAACAGCGTGTGCAATGGCTGGAACAGACATTAGATGAGATGAACGCGGATTTACCTCCCTTAAAAGAGTTTATTTTGCCCGGCGGTGGTGAGGCGGCCACGGTCTGTCACCTGGCACGAACCGTTTGCCGACGTGCGGAACGCACTCTGGTGGCTTTATCCCGGGAATATGAATTCAGTATAAACATCAATGCTTACATCAATCGCCTGTCTGATTTATTGTTCGTGGCGTCGAGAGTATTGAGTCGCATCGATGGAGAAGGGGAAGTCTACTGGCAGTCTGCTCGTATACAGGCCCTTGGCAGTGCGGAATAAACCTGAGAGGAATAAAAAATGCGCATAGGTGTTGATCTCGGTGGAACCAAAATCGAAGCCATTGCCCTGGATGACCAGGGGCATGAGCTCGTACGCAAACGGGTGTCTACACCTGCCGAGGATTATCAGAAAATTCTGAATGCGATCAAACAACTGGTGCATGAACTGGAAGCCGAAACCGGCCATCAAGGGCAAGTGGGTATAGGCACTCCCGGTGCCCTGTCACCAGCCACGGGTCTGCTTAGAAATTCCAATACGGTGTGTATGAATTACATGCCAGTGAAACAGGACCTGGAAGCGCTGCTCAATCGGCCAATTCAAATGGCCAATGATGCCAATTGTTTTGCCCTGTCTGAAGCGGTGGATGGCGCTGCCGCCGGTGCCGATGTGGTGTTTGGTGTGATTGTGGGTACTGGCACCGGCGCCGGTGTGGTAGTGAATGGCAAGGTACTTACCGGGCCCAATGCCATTGCCGGTGAATGGGGTCATAATCCATTACCCTGGCCACTGGATGACGAACGACCGGGAGCGGAGTGTTATTGCGGTAAATTGGGTTGCGTGGAAACATTCATATCGGGGCCGGGCATGATGCGGGATCATCAGCTGCATACGGGACAAAAGCTATCGACTCGGGAAATTGTTAAACGGGTCGAGCAGGGCGATCAGGATGCGGAGCTGACTCTGCAACGGTATGAAAATCGAATGGCGCGCAGCCTGGCTCATGTGATCAATATTCTGGATCCCAATGTCATTGTGCTGGGTGGTGGTATGTCCAATATTCAGCGACTGTATCAGAACGTACCGGCCATCTGGGGCGATTATGTGTTTTCAGACAAGGTGTTCACCAAACTGGTGGCACCAAAATTTGGTGACTCCAGTGGTGTGCGGGGCGCGGCCTGGTTGTGAACCAATATTAGCGCAAAGGGCATCTTTGAGTTGAATGAGCTGAAGTTTTTTATTTTGGAGCAGCATCCTGTTCAGGCAGCAGGTTATAAATAGCCACCTGATTTCGACCATTTTCCTTGGCGTAATATAAAGATTTATCCGAACATTCCAGCCATTCCTGATAGGAAGCTAACTCCTCATTCATTTCAGCTATGCCAAGGCTGATGGTGTATTTGATGGTCAGTCCTTCATACTCAATGGTACAGGCTTCTATTGTTGTGCGTAGTCGTTCGGCAAATATTTTTGCATTTTTCGCATTGGTATCGAGCAGAATAACAGTGAATTCTTCGCCTCCATAACGTCCCGCTATATCAGTGGTGCGCATATTTTCTCTTAGCATACGAGATGTTTCACGAATCACTTCGTCACCGGCCTGATGGCCGAAAGTGTCGTTAACATTTTTGAAATGATCGATATCGAAGATAACCAGTGATGAAATATGGCCGGAGCGTTTAACACGCTTAAATTCATTATTTAAACATTCTTCCCAGTAGCCTCGATTGTTCAGCTGGGTGAGCATGTCAGTTCGGCTCATGCTCTGTAATTGAGTATTGGCAGACAGTAATTGCTGTTTGCTAACAGCCATGTCAGTAACGTCATAGATGATGATACCCGTATGATTGACCTGGCCATCGGCAGATTGTAATGGAATCAGGGTGATATTCTGATACATAAAATCAGCAGTGCCAGTAATCGGACGGTTGTTGTTAAATTTGAATAAATAAGGTCGCTGTTCCCAGGTGGTAAAGGCTCGGTTATTAAGCATGAATACTGAGTCGATCTTTCTCTGCAACCAGCTGCGTGGAATATCACTAAATATATCGAAGATATTCTTGCCAATGGTATCAGAGGCGGACAGGTTACTATGGTTACGCATAAAACTGTTCCAGGTCTGGATTTTGTAATCACGATCCAGAATCACCAGCCCGACGTCTATGTTCTGCAACATATCCATTAGCCAGTGCAGGTCTTTTATGACATTTATGGGCTCAGTCATATTCAGTCCAGGATGTACGACATACGATCGTCCATGGGTTTTAATGAATCTTCAGTAAACAGGATTAACAGGTCGCACTGTATTTTATTATCTTTAATATTATATGGAATCTCTATAGCCAGGGTTTTTTTCCAGTGCATGCTGTCTGGTTTTAGTAATTCACTTAGCTGTATGTGGCGACCGATAATAACGGGATGACTCTGACTGAAAGTGAGGTCCAGCTGTTGGGTAAACCCCTTGAGAAATGCGCCGATAAGAATAGTAGAAATGTCCATTAATAATTCGATTTCAATGGTTTGATCTATCTCACCTTTATACTTCATGAGATGTGCAATATCACTCAGGCTGGTGTCATTGAAGATCATCAATGCTTCACCGGATATGCCCGCACCAATAAAACCCTGGCAAATGGCTGACTGGGAATGGTTAGTCTCAGTCTGGCTCAACGCCATTTTTAGCTCATTAACCTCGATCATGCTGACTTTAGGCACGGATAACACGACAAATGTATCGAGAAGTTTCGCTAACAGGTTTGCCGCCTGTCCCATAGCTACGTTGGCAACTTCCTGATAAGCATCGTAGAGGGATACCTCTATGTTGAAATGTTTGCTCTGGCTGTGTTGTTGTTTATCCTGGGTGGTAAATATGCCGTATTTATCAAGAATGCCTATGATTTGATCACTATTAACGGGTTTTTGGATAAATTCCAGGGCACCCAGATTAATTACTCGTTGATAGGCTTCAGGCTGGATATCACCGGATACCACTATGACCATGGTTGGCAGGTCACCTTCACGGATAGTATTCAGTACTGCATAACCGTCCATTTCCGGCATATTGAGATCAAGAAACATAATCTCAGCCTTACCCTGTTGAATAATAGCTAAGGCTTCAATACCATTTTTAGCAAAACTGATGCTCACATCCCAGTCCTGGGGCAGGCATGAAGCCATCTGTTTCCGTGCCAGATTGGAGTCATCGCAAATTAAAATGGGTAAGGACATAAGTTGCTATATAAACGTTTATTTTAGAGTATGGACCATTTTTTGCGGTTTAGCACTGTGTGGGGGAGAATTAGAATTTATTTAGATCTATTTTATGTATTAAGTTTCCGGTGTGCTCAATTAGTTGATGAAGTATCAGCGTTCTGCTCTGGATAAATAACCGACTCGATTTTTTCCCCCATAGACTTTATCAGTGCAATCTCGTCACTTGAAAAAGCCTGTTCTCTGACCTGAAAGGAGGAGAAGTTTAAGGTGCCGTCTATTTGTTTATTATTGTACAAAGGCACGCCCATATAGGATTCCAGCTGTACTGCAACATATACCGGGTGAAGTACCATGGTGGGAATCTTCCCAACCTGGAGATAGCTAATAAAATCCTTCTTCTGAATGACGGCTTCGCAATAAGTGTTTTGCAGCTCGAATTCCATGCCAGGTGAAAAAATGTCACCCATGGTGGAGTAGACGGCTCGAATGATGTAACGATTATCAACGACTTTACTGATAATGCCTGTTTTCATTTCAAAATATTCGCAACCTGCTTTTAGACCCTCCAGCAGCCAGGGTTCGATATCATCTGCTGTGGAATCCTGCCAAAGTGCCAGTGATTTTGATGGCATGATCATTTTCCTATACATCCATTTGTTATTATTTTTTAGTATAGGATGATTTTGTGCCGGTGTTGGATAACGGGCAGGAATATTTTGGTAGAATGTCGGAATTGTGTTGCGATATTAATTATTAATAAATTACTGAATTGAGCCGTCGCAGTGTTGCAGCATCAGGTCTTGATGCCGGTACCTTTCTGTAATAATCGTAATGCAAAAACAAACAGAACCACAATAAAAATAATCGTAATGCTGAGAGCGGTGACCAGGTCAGTGTCTGAGATTCCCAGTAATCCATAGCGGAAAGAGTTGATCATATAAAGAATAGGATTGATCAGGGAAACGTGTTGCCAGAATTCAGGCAGCATTTCTATGGAATAGAATATACCTCCAAGGTAGGTGAGTGGGGTGAGTACAAAGGTCGGGATGATGCTGATGTCATCAAAGCTGTTGGCGTATACAGCATTGATGAATCCTGCGATGGAAAACAGGATGGAGGTCAGCAGAAATACCAGCAAGCTAATGGCATAGCTGTGAATCTGAAAATCCGAGAAAAACAGGGCGACCAGGGTAACTACCACACCCACAATCAGACCACGGGCAACACCGCCAGCTACGAAGCCAGCCAGCACCAGGTAATTGGGTATGGGCGAAACCAGCAGTTCCTCAACACTTTTGGAAAATTTGGCACTGTAAAAGGATGACACCACATTGGCATAGGCGTTGGTGATCACAGCCATTAGAATCAGGCCAGGTACGATGTAGTCCATATAACGGAAACCGTCGATGTCACCTATCTGAGAACCGATCAGATTACCGAATATGACAAAATACAGGGCGGTAGTAATAGCCGGTGGTAATACCGTCTGTACCCAGATGCGAATAAACCGCAGGAATTCCTTGATAACGATGGTTTTGAATGCAGTATATTTTTCGTTCAGTGTCATAGTGTATCTTCTGCCAGGCTTTCATTTGAAGTCTGTTTCAGCGTTTCCACCAGGTCTTTATTATTCCGATGTTTATTCACCAGATGCATGAACAATTGTTCCAGTCGGTTGCTCTTATTACGCAGGCTGAGTACCTGGATGCCGGAGGCGGTTAAAGTTTCGAAAACATGGTTGACACTCATCGACTGTTCTATATCTATTTCAAGGGTATGATCGTCGATGATGCGTGCATTACATCCCTCGATGCAGGCCAGTGGCGCCCTGAGTTCTTCCTTTAAATAAAATACAAAGGTTTCAGTATTCAACTGGCGTAGTAAATCCCGCATGCTGGTATGTTCAATGGTGATGCCATGGTCGATAATGGCTATGTTCTTGCACAGACTTTCCGCTTCTTCCAGATAGTGAGTGGTGAGGATGATGGTGGTGCCGGCTTTATTGACCTGGGATAAAAACTCCCACATCGAGCGCCTGATTTCGATATCGACACCGGCGGTCGGTTCATCCAGTATCAGCAACCTGGGTTCGTGGACCAGGGCCCTGGCGATCATCAGTCGGCGTTTCATACCCCCCGACAGCTGACGGGCTATGGTGTGTCGTTTGTCCCACAAATCCAGCTGCTTAAGATACTTCTCCGCCCGTTCATAGGCCAGTGTGCGATCTATGCCGTAATAGCCGGCCTGGTTGACCAGTATTTCTACCAGCGGCTCGAACTGATTGAAGTTGAATTCCTGAGGCACCAGCCCGATATAGGATTTGGCTCCAGCCAGATCCGTGTCCAGGTCCCTGTCGAATATGCGTACCTGACCTGAAGATTTGTTTACCAGTCCTGAGATTATGCCGATGGTGGTGGACTTGCCTGCCCCATTCGGTCCTAGCAGGGCAAAAAAATCCCCTTCTTCGATGTCAAGGTCGACACCTTTCAGGGCCTGGGTGCCGTTTTTATAGGTTTTTTGCAGATTCTGGATACTTAGCGCTTTCATATTCTGTTTTTTGCTTGACGACAATCCCTGAATGAGTCTTGAGTATAGTTACAAGTGTTTGATTATACATGAAAATTAATTTTTTTAATAAAATCACCTATATGTCCGTTTTAGCTTGGATTACAGACAGTCATTTTACAGATTTAAGATTTTCTAATTGCCATGGAATTGATATTTATGAAGAAAAAATCCTGTATAGAGGATAAAATGTGCGGATATGGCTCTTTCAGGTGAAGGTTATGGGAACAAAAGGATCAGCAAATCGACAGCGTATCGTGGATGCTGCGGACCATCTTTTTTATTCACGTGGTTATAACCAGACGTCATTCAGCGATATCTCAGAACACACTGGAATTCCTCGGGGTAATTTCTACTATTATTTCAAAACCAAGGAAGATATTCTGGAAGCGGTGATCGATGCCCGGGTTGATGAGTATAGCCAATTACTGGTCGAATGCGATCAGGCTACCGATGATCCCGCTGCCAGACTCCAGCAATTTGCCAAGCTGCCAATGATGCATGAGGAAGAGGTCTTAAAATATGGCTGTCCCCTGGGTACCCTGGGTTCCGAACTGATCAAGGACCAGGACCAGAAGATTTTGCAGGATCGCTTAACGGCGGTTTTCGATGTGTTGCGGGGCTGGTGTATCACCCAATTCAGGGCACTTGGGTTTGAGCAGAAAGCTCATGACTATGCGATGGATTTATTGGCGAAACTGCAGGGTATTACGGTGTTGTCAAATATTTACCATGACCGGGAATTCCTGCATCGATCGACCAGGGATGTGCAACAGTGGCTCAAGCAACTAAGTGCAAATTAGGCAGGCTTTGGACAATTTATGATAGCAATGGTGTCGTTATTAATATGCTGAGTCAGCAACAACAAAGGTCTGAAAGTTATATCCAGGCATTTCGTGGACGTTTTAGTTCCGTTATGCGTTGGGAGCAACTGGACGACTTCTGGAATATCCTGAAAAGCCAGGCTGATGATCACTGGTATATCTACGCGGTGGGTGAAGCGGCGCCCACTGAAACCAGTTCTGCAGATCAGTTGATTAGTTTTATCGATCAAGTGGACGCGTTGCTGAGAAAAGAGCATGAAGAAGATTATTGTGCCATTGTCTATGCGGATGATCACGATGCGCCCAGTTTCATAAAAATATTTGACCCGAATAATCTGGGTGTCAGTTGTGGTTTCAGTGAAAATCCGCCACTGCCCGGCTGGGTGTTATCGAAAATTCAGCCGGTTGATCTGGAAAATGCTCTGCGACCCGCCAACAACCGAAGGCGTTGGTGGCAGAAAGTCTTTGCATAAAGAGCGGGCGCAGGGGCCTGCGGCTTATATCTATTAAATCTTTGTGTCTCATCTTTTGTTTCTAGTGGCTAAATACCCCATTTCAATACGCCAAAGCTTCTGAGTGCACTTTAATTAAACTTGCCGATCCTGAGCAATGATTCAGTATTGACGGCTTAATTCATAAAATGCTTGCGTAACAGGTAATCAAGGCTTAGCTTGCCTGCCCCCAGATAGAGCAGGGCCAGTAACATAATAAAATAAGTCGCCGCGAATTCGATACCATTATTCAAAATCACCAGTCTGCCCTGTTCGATTAACCAGTTGTAATCGCCATGCTGCTGTAACAGTTCTCTGGCTTTATCCAGTCGAAGCGCAGCCACTTCGGCATCGCTACAGTTAAACAGGCAGAATTTGGAATCGGCAACGGCCTGCCAGCCATGTTGTAGATGCACTGTTAAAGCCGCGACAATCATGATGATCATTAACGGAAGTGAAACCCAGCGTACACCCAGGCCAAATAACAGCAGAAAAGCACCCAGGGTTTCCGCCGTGGCCGATAGAAAAGCCATCAGAGCGGGTAAGGGTAATCCCAGTCCCCAGTCGGGATTGCCGAACCAGGCCACGGTGCTCTCAAAGGATGCAAATTTACTCGTGCCAGCCATCCAGAAGATTGGGGCTAAATAGAGTCTTAATAGTAATGGAGCCAGGAAGTTGATTTTACTGCTGATATTGAGCAGGCCATTCTGTGCCTGTTGGCCAAATTCAATGAACTTTTCCATAGGGGAGCCCCATAATTAAGTTACGGCTTTATTTAAGCAGGGTTGCTGAATATATAACCGACGTGGTCGTTTGCATAGCTCAATTCACATTGCGGTATGGATAGAGCTCATCCAGAGATACAGATTTACCATTGGCCTGTACCAGCCTGGCGTGGAAGCGCTGCAGTTCTCTGGGTGAGCGTACTCCGCAGGAATGTGCAATAACGCCAACTTCATGCACGGTGTTTTCGATATAGCGGGCTACGCGAATGGATTTCTGGGTGGATACCAGGCCACGTTGCAGCTTTTTGTCATGGGTAGTGATGCCGGTTGGGCAGGTGTTTTTATTGCATTGCAGTGCCTGAATACATCCCATAGAAAACATAAAACCACGGGCCGAAACAATGAAGTCAGCACCCATGCAAAGAGCCCATGCAATGCTGGCAGGAGTGATAAGTTTACCTGAGGCGATCACTTTGACCCGGTCTCTGAGGCCATGCTGTTCTAGCTTATCCACCACTAAGGGCAGGCTTTCCTGAATAGTGAGCCCTACATAGTCGATCAGGCTCATAGGGGCTGCACCGGTGCCACCATCGGCACTGTCCACAGTGATGAAGTCCGGTGCATAGTCACTGCCTTTGTGGGTGATTAGTTCAAACAGATCATCCAGCCAGCCATAGGCGCCAATGACTATCTTGAAGCCCACTGGCTTGCCGGTGACCTGGCGTATACGGTGGATCATTTGCAATAAGTCATCGTTATTATTGATGTCTGGATGGCGATTGGGACTGATCGAGTCCAGATCTACCGGGATACCTCTGATCCTGGCAATCTCCGCTGTGACTTTGCTGGCGGGCAGTATGCCACCTTTGCCAGGTTTAGCGCCCTGACTGAGTTTAATTTCAAACATCTTGATTTGCGCGAGTGCGGCCAGTTCTTTAAGTTTTACATCGGATAACTGGCCGTGTTCATTTCTGACTCCATATTTGGCTGTACCTATCTGGAATACCAGGTCGGCACCACCTTCAAGGTGATAAGGCGACAGGCCACCTTCCCCCGTGTTCATCCAGGCGCCAGCTGTATGGGCGCCGTGGGATAATGCCTGAACCGCAGGTTTCGATATGGCGCCAAAACTCATGCCGGAAATATTGTACAGGGAGGCAGTGGTGTAGGGTTGCCTGCATCCAGGGCCAATGGTGATGGCTTCGGGCTCCACGGCATCCTGGCCCAGAGTAGGGTAAGGACAATTTACAAAGAGCAGGGTACCTTCGGGTTTGAGGTCACGGGTAGAGCCGAAGGCCACGGTGTTGCTGACATTTTTGGCCGCACGGTAAACCCAGCTTCGTTCGGCGCGATTGAAGGGGAGCTCCTCCCTGTCCATGGCAAAGAAATACTGGCGAAAAAACGTACCCAGGTGTTCGAACAGATAGCGAAATCGACCTATTACAGGATAGTTGCGGCGTATGGCATGGGTGGTTTGCAGGCGATCAACCATATAAACCATGATCAGGATAAGTATGATGGTGCCTACTGTGATGATGAACAGCAGTGCCATGAATTCAAATACAGAAATCAGGAAACTAGTATCCGTCATATTGGAGCCTCTGGGTAGACTGATCACCACAAATGAATGAGTGGGTACTGGTGGATATCAGCATTGTCCAGTACGCCAGGCATATAACTGTACTGACAATCATGTATTGTCTGAGACAGGTATGCTGTTTTGTTGGTTCATTGCTCTTGCTTAGAGCTATAGGCTTGTGATTCGTTTCGGCCATCCGTAACTGTCTGGATGAGGGCAAAAAAAAACCCCGAATATCGGGGTTTTTCAATCGAACTACTGCGTTGATAACCGCTGCATCTGGATTACTTGGATCCGCCGCACTTACCTTCACCGCATTTAGATTTCTTGCTAGAGTCGCCGCATTTGCCTTCACCGCATTTGGATTTCTTGCTGGAGTCGCCGCACTTGCCTTCACCGCACTTGGATTTTTTGCTGGAGTCGCCGCACTTACCTTCACCGCACTTGGATTTTTTGCTGGAGTCGCCGCACTTACCTTCACCGCACTTGCCTTCGTTTCCAGCCATCTGAACCTGCTCAGACTGAAGATCGCTCATACCAAACGGGTTGCTTTCTGCGCTTGCCAGGGGGGAGACGCTAAGTAAGAACATCAAGCTGAATGCGGCCAGTAGATATTTTTTCAAATAAGTCATATTGGGTGTACCTTTATATTAGTGATTATTAACAACTATCCGATTCTAGCCGGTTAGAGCCTGAATTGACAAATGGAGAATTCATAAGTTCGATAAAAATATTTTGGGTTTATTTTTTGCTATGGGATCGTTGTTTTAGACAAACCAGATAAGCCTGTTCATCGGGCATGCTGCCAGTACGTTGGGCATTCCACAGTGCTTCCCCTAAACATTCCATCATGTCGTGTTCGGCCTCGTGCTCGGAGCCCTGTTTCATGCAAAGACTCTGGTAACAATCCCGGATACCCGCTGGCCGGTTGGTGGTCAGTTGTTCTCGAATCGCCAGATGCATGCCCATGTGTAAAAAAGGGTTGCTCTGGCCCGCTTCTGGTAAGAAATCCTGGTGCAGGCTGTTCAGGTGCTTGTGGTATTCAGGGTGTTCATGGATGACCTGGGCAATTTGCTGTTCCAGGGGGGTCAGTGGCTGCTGTTGCTGGAATTTTTCATAGGCATCAGCATAGGCTTTGCGTAATTCATTGCGGTCATTGCCAAATAACATGGGGGTTACCGATAATGGTGGATTAAATGAAAAGTATGACTGCGGCCTGATGAGCTAGTCAATTTCTTTCTTCCTGTATTCACACAGGTCTTCGATAACACAGGAGCCACAGCGGGGTTTACGGGCGATACAGGTATATCGGCCATGCAGGATTAACCAGTGATGGGCGTCCAGCCTGTATTCTTCGGGTACGAACTTGAGCAGTTTTTTTTCCACCTCCAGTACCGTTTTTCCCGGTGCCAGCCGGGTTCGATTAGATACCCTGAAAATATGCGTATCCACCGCAATCGTCGGGTGACCGAAGGCGGTATTACGAATGACATTGGCGGTTTTACGCCCAACTCCGGGCAGGGCTTCCAGGGCTTGCTGGTCATCCGGTACTTCGCTGTGATGTCGGTCGATTAATAACTGACAGGTCTGGATAATGTTCTTACCCTTGCTGTTATACAGGCCAATGGTTTTGATATATGACTTCAGGCCCGACTCACCCAGGGCCAGTATGGTTTCCGGGGTATTGGCCACTGGAAATAATTTATCTGTGGCCTTGTTGACGCCCTTGTCCGTTGCCTGGGCCGACAATATAACCGCAATCAATAGTTCAAAGGCCGAAGCATAATGGAGTTCGGTAGTGGGTTTGGGGTTTTCAGCTTGCAGTCGGCTAAAGATTTCCCGGCGCTTCTGCGGGTTCATGTTGCGTCGGCCAACGTGTCCTGAGTGTCGGTGGAAGGGCTGGCCTGTCGTTGGCGACGTTCGTTGTTGCGATCGATCAGATTCTTCATGGCAATAATCAATCCCAGACCCAGGAAGGCACCTGGAGGTAAGATGGCCAGCAGGAATCCAGAATAGTCTTCGACGAACACGATGGTCCAGTTGCGGGCCGTTTCACCAAACATCAGGTGAGCATCGGCCAGCAGGGTGCCGCGTCCTATGAGTTCACGCATAGCCCCCAGTAACACCAGCACCAGCATGAACCCCACGCCCATCATGAAACCATCGGTGGCCGAGGGCAGTATGCGGTTTTTCGAGGCATAGGCCTCGGCACGGGCCAGGATGCTGCAGTTGGTCACGATGAGCGGAATAAAAATACCCAGTACTTTGTACAAATCGTAGAACCAGGCATTCATGGATAATTCAATGGTGGTGACAATAGAAGCAATGATCATGACAAACACCGGAACCCGTACTTCCGGACGTACCCAGTTGCGGATCATGGACACGACCGTATTGGACAGCACCAGGGTGAGTAATGTGGCCAGTCCCAGCCCCAGACCATTGATCACGGTACCGGTGACCGCCAGTAATGGACAAAGCCCCAGTAATTGCACCAGGGCTACGTTATTGTTCCATAGGCCATTTTTGCTTAACTCGTTGTAGTTGGTATCGCTCATGTCTGTGGTTTGCCTAGCAGCCGGGTTTTGTTGCGTTCAAAGTATATCAAAGTCTGGTGTACGGCCTTTACTATGGCCCGTGGGGTTATAGTGGCGCCGGTAAACTGGTCGAATTCACCGCCATCCCGTTTCACTTTCCAGTTGGCAGAACCTGGGTTCTGCAGGGTCTTGCCATTAAATCCGAGCACCCAATCGCTGCGATCGGTTTCGACATAATCCCCCAGTCCCGGTGTTTCCTTGTGGCTGACGACCCGAACCCCTGCCACGCGGCCATCGCTGTGTATGCCCACCAGTAATTTGATCATACCGCTGTAACCGTCGGGTGCCACCGGGGAGAAGATCAGGGTTTTAACCTCACCCCGTATACGGGCCATGTATACTCTGGATACGTCTTTCAGGCCTAATAGCTGATCCGCTTCGATCTCAAAGGTGTCGTTAATCAGGTCGTTATCATAGTCGTCAGCTGGCAATATCTGGTTGAGACTGCGCAGCATGGCTTTGCGTTCATTGTCCGCGATCTTGTCCAGGGTGCTGACATAGGTGGTACCCACCAGGCCGCTGCCGATGATGCCAAACAGCATCAGCAGAACACCGGTAAACAGTATCTGTTTGCCGTTATTCATCGTGTTCCTTGCCGTGTTTGTGATGGGGCAGTTCATACCAGGCATGGCCAAAGGCGCGGGGCATGGTGTAGTAATCCAGCAGGGGCGCGGTCATGTTCATTAATAGCACGGCAAAGGCGATGCCATCGGGGTAACCGCCCCAGGTACGGATGATGAATATCAGTGCTCCTATGCCCAGTCCGAAGATCCATCGACCTTTGGGTGTGGTGCTGGCGGTGACCGGATCGGTGGCAATGAAAAAGGCCCCCAGCATGATGCCACCACTGAATAACTGGAAGGTGGGTGGCACATAACTGGAATAATCGAATAGCGCGAAGCTGTTGGACAGAACAAACAGTGCTGCCAATACGCCCACAGGAATCCGCCAGTCAATGACCCGGGCATAGATCAGCCACAGGCCACCGGCCAGGAACAGACCGTTGATCCATTCCCAGCCAATACCGCTGACATGACTGAACATGGGGCCATAACTGGCATGACTGCGGATGTCATTGATACTCAATTCCAGACCCAGCTGGGTTTTCAGTGTATCCAGCGGGGTGGCCATGCTGATGCTGTCCCAGCTGGCACCCACAGGCAGGTTACCGGTGAAAATCAGTTGCAGGGTCTGGTTGAAATTTAGCTGCTGATAACCGTCGATGAGCGGGGCGGCCCACTGGGTCATTTCTTTGGGGAAAGAGATGATGGCCACCACATAGCCGACCATGGCGGGATTAAACGGATTGAAACCCAGTCCGCCATATAAATGTTTGGCTACAATAATGGCAAAGGCGGTGGCGATGACGGTCAGCCACCAGGGTGCCAGCTGGGGCAGGGCCAGGGCCAGCAGGCAGGCGGTGAGTATGGCGCTACCATCGGCTAAATAGGGGCGAATCGGGCGTTTGCGAATGCTCAGCATCAGTGCTTCGCAGCTCACAGCCACCAGGCTAGCGAGCAACATATTGATGAGTACGCCCGAGCCAAAAAAGTAGATGGTGGCCAGGCTACCCGGGATCATCGCCAGCAACACTTTGCGCATGACGATGTTGACGCTGTTGGCCGGTGTGGCGTGGGGCGAACTTGCGGTTTTAAAACGCATAATCAGGGTTTCTTCAAGGCTCGTCGTCGTTGTTCGGCTTCGTCGATCTGCTTCTGCTGATCGTCGGTCAGGTTTTCCATATTCCTGGGCTGTGAGGTGGATTCAGCCTTTTTGGCTTTTACCCGCTCCAGAGCAGCGGCAATAGCCGCTTTTTTAGGATCCTCTTCAATTGCTTTATCGGTGCCTGCGGCCTCAGCCTGTTTCTTTTTCGCCAGTAATTCTTTCTTCTGGCGCAGTTTTTCTTCTCGCTCCTGTTTTTCACGTTCCAGTCGCTGCTGGCGTAAGTCGTGACGGACGCGGGCATGGTCGGATTTGTTTTTCTCCCGCTCCTGGTGCCAGATTTCGGTTTTAGCGAAGCGATAATACTGGACCAGTGGAATATGGCTGGGGCAAACATAGGCGCAGCAACCACACTCGATACAGTCGAACAGGTGATAGTCCTGCACAGAATCAAAATTTTTCGCACTGGCATGCCAGTATAATTGCTGGGGCAAAAGGTTGGCCGGGCAAACCCGGGTGCATTCGCCACAGCGTATACAGGGCATGTGGTTATTACCCGCCGTGGCATCAGCCTCAATCGCCAGTATGCAGTTACAGCCTTTAATAATGGGCAGCTGGTCCTTATGCAGGCTGAAGCCCATCATCGGCCCCCCCATCACCAGGCGTTCGGCCGATTCGGTATAGCCCCCACACTGCTCGACCAGGTCGGCTATGGAGGTACCAATCAGCACCTCCATGTTCTGGGATTGCTGAATGCCTTCACCGGATACTGTCACAATCCTGGATATCAGCGGTTCGCCCAGATGTATAGCCCGGTTTATAGCCACGGTGGTGCCCAGGTTCTGCACCACTATACCAATATCCACCGGCAGTCCGTTGGTGGGGACTTCTTTATTGGTGAGTACCTTGATTAACTGTTTTTCACCCCCGACAGGATAAAGTGTGGGGATACCAACGACATGGATATTCGGCTGTTTAAGTTCCGCCAGGGTATGATTGAGCGCAGCAATGGCTTCGGGTTTGTTATCTTCAATTGCGATCAGGCACCGTTGGGCCTGGATCGCATGCAGGATAATCTCGACACCTGAAATCACCTGCTCAGGACGTTCTCGCATCAATCGATCGTCACAGGTGATATAGGGTTCACACTCGGCACCATTGATGATCAAGGTGTCGATCTGGTGACCCGGCCCTGGATTGAGTTTGACTGCCGTGGGGAAGGCTGCACCACCCAGGCCAACGATTCCGGCCTGGCGTATCAGGTTACGGATCTCAGCCGGTTCCAGGGTTTTGAAATCGGGCACCGGTTCCAGTTCAAGCCACTCGTCCTTGCCATCGGTTTCGATCACCACCGACAGGGTGGATAATTGTGAGGGATGGGGGGCCGGGTATTCGGCAATATCAATAATGGTGCCAGAGCTTGGGGCATGTATCGGGGCACTGACATAGCCATTGGGCTGGGCCAGGGTCTGGCCTTTTAATACCCGATCACCTTTTGCCACGATCAGGTCACCGGATTCCCCAATATGTTGATGCACCGGTATTACCAGTTGTTTGGGAAGCAGTGACGACACAATGCCTTTGTCACGGGACAGATGTTTTTTACCATCCAGTTTCAGGCCACCGTGAAAATGCCAGAGCTGCCGAGGTTTCGCTGTCATAAATTAGGCCGATTCATGCGCTGGGTGCCGTATGCTGTTGTTCAGGTAATGGCCAACGCCAGGTTTCCAGACCAATTTTCACCGGCGTGATGTGAATACAATCAACCGGGCAGGGAGGAATGCATAAATTACAGCCGGTACATTCATCTTCAATAATGGTATGCATCTGTTTGGCGGCACCGAGGATGGCATCCACCGGGCAGGCCTGGATGCACAGGGTGCAGCCGATGCAAGTCTGTTCATCGATAACGACTACGGTTTTGACCGGCTCGTCTAAGTGCTCGTCGCTCAGGGGGACCGGCTCTACGCCTAATAAATCGGCCAATGCCAGCATGGTGACTTCACCCCCGGGGGGGCACTGGTTAATATTCGCTTTACCACTGGCAATGGCCTCGGCATAGGGCCGACAACCGGGAAAAGTGCACTGGCCACACTGGGTTTGAGGCAGCAGGGCATCGATCTTATCTACCACCGGATCACCGTCCACCTTGAAGCGGATGGATGCATAACCCAGTATCATCCCAAACAGAGCGGCAATAATGGCTAAGGTGAAAACGGCTGTGAATATGGTCATAGGGTCATTCTAAATCCTGCTATTTCACCAATCCGACAAAGCCCATAAAGGCCAGTGACATGATGCCAGCGGTAATCAGGGAAATTGCATTTCCCTGAAAGATATCTGGCACATCTGCGACTGCAATGCGCTCCCGGATGCCGGCGAACAGGATTAAAACCAGGGAAAAACCGACTGCGGCGCCAAATCCATAGAAGGCCGACTGTAAGAAGTTCAAATCTTCCACAACGATTAATAGCGCGACCCCGAGTACGGCACAGTTAGTAGTGATCA
Source organism: Gammaproteobacteria bacterium (assembly GCA_048550535.1). Classification (GTDB taxonomy): domain Bacteria; phylum Pseudomonadota; class Gammaproteobacteria; order SZUA-229; family SZUA-229; genus CBDULX01. The sequence goes on along the minus strand of JBLYYN010000093.1, from coordinate 772 downwards.
ATGGCAGGAAAATCCCCAGTACGTTATACAACAGGGGACTGGTCTTATGTACCACCATCTCGGTAAATTGCACCACCACGGCAATGACCAGAATGAACATAATAGTGCGTAAAAATTCCAGACCCAGTGGGGTCAGGATATAAGTATTCACAAGGTAGCTGGAAACTGAGGACAGGGTGAGAACAAAAGTGGTAGCCAGGGCCATACCAATGGCGGTTTCCAGTTTGCGGGATACTCCCATAAACGGGCACAGGCCAAGAAACTTCACCAGGACAAAGTTATTGACCAGTATGGTACTGACTAAAATGAGCGCATATTCTGTCATTACATGGCCATATGTTCGTGTTTTTGCTTCGTTAGCTTAATATATAACCTTAAAAAGCTCTGTAACACCATGATTTTCAGTGTAATAGGGCGAAACCTGTATTAATAGGTAAATATATACAAATTTAACCAATAATATATGCTTCAGAACAACATCTGCACCAGTTTACGCCAGCAGACGCAACAAAATGCCCTACTCAAGAGCAGTATATTAGCAAATCCAGAAATAAAACACTGCACAGGATTTAATGGGTGAATTAATCCTGTTCATGGGCAAGTGGCTTGATTTAAGCCGGGAATTCTGCCTTAATAGAATTTTCCCAGAGATAAATGAGCCACCTCCAGTAGGACTTATATTTATCTGTTTTAGGAAACGAGCCAAAAGTACTAGCAATAGCGTGGGAAAATCCGTAATTGTACGGGGCCGGCAAATAGCCGGCTTTTTTTT
>JBLYYN010000092.1:0-4823 GCA_048550535.1 Gammaproteobacteria bacterium | reverse complement strand
GAAGCCGTCGCGGTTATTTATTCCATGGGCAGTAACTGGTCTACACTGGGTGGTGCAGATGAGACAGAAAACGCTGAGACAACAACCATTGCTTCTACTTGTGGCCTGGCCAATTACGCAATGGGCAATAATGATGACTATGTTTCTCATGAAAGAGTAGAGCGAGCAGGCCAGGAATTTAATGATATTGTCAGCTGGATTTCCGCCAATATTTTATACGCTAAACTACTGGCCGCTGGCGTACTTTAAATTTGTGGTATAAGAAATACTAGAGTTCTTCCTGATTTTATGATTATTCAATGTTATAGCCATGTCTGTAAGTTAGAATTTGTTTGAATCGTGAAACAGGAGTTCATAACGAACCAGTGACGAAAAGGTGATCCATTTTTGTCTATTTCTGGTTGTTTTTTGACAGTTTGTTGAAAAATTATCAGTGGTTAAATTATTTTTGGCTAAATTTCAACAAAATACCTGTTTATTGGCTATATATAAAGCATCTTTTAAGTAAATGAGCCAGTTTTGGGCCTGGCATAGCAATTGCTTTAAATGATTTTAGAGGCATATTAATTCGGAGAATATAATGCAACAGCTTAATAAATTTAAAAAATTGCAATCGGGTTTTACCCTCATAGAAATTGCAATTGTCATGGTTATCATCGGCCTGCTTCTGGGTGGGGTATTGAAAGGTCAGGAAATGATTACAAATGCCAGAATAAAAAATGTGGTGAATGATTTTGAAGGTATTTCAGCGGCTATATTCTCATACCAGGATAGATATAAAGCATTACCCGGTGATGACCCAAACGCGGTAACACGTTGGGGTACAGTTACTGAAATTACCACCACAGGTACCATTGGTGATGGTGTACTTTCTGGTGCTTATACTTTGGCCGCTAATACGGATGAAACAGGAAACTTCTGGGATCATTTGCATCTTTCTGGTTTGATTTCAGGCACAGGTCTAACGCATCCAACCGTGGCATTTGGTGGCTTAGCGGGTGTTGAAAATGATGCGTTTTCACTAGGCGGACTTACCGTATGTATGAATGGAATTGAAGCACAACATGCTGAAATCATTGACACACAACTGGATGATGGCGTGAGTACAACCGGAGATGTCAGGGGCGCCATATCGGACACAACTACGGCAGTGGCATATAACGTGGCTGCGGCTCCTACAGCTATATTTATTATTTGCCGAAGCCTATAAACCAAGGCCAGGATAATTCGATTTAATATAGGCCTGGGTTTTCAGGCCTTTTTTATGGGGAATTGAATTATTAGATTAAATCTAATTCAGCTGAATACTGATCATATTTTTTTATCATGTCACGGGCAGGTTCACCATAGCGCTTTATCCATTGCGCCAGTACCGGTCGACTGATTTTAATTCCCGCAGCCAGCTGTTTCTCCAGGCGCTCCAGTCCAGTAGTGGAGATGCGATCGGGTCTGGATACGCCTGGCCTGGGTGGTTGTTGTTTCATCTGTATGCCATTCTAAAAGTATTCATCTAATCCATTTCCAGTTCTTTTATCTTGCGCGTCAATGTATTACGCCCCCAGCCCAGCAATTTGGCGGCTTCCTGACGTTTACCACTGGTTTTTGCCAGAGCGGCATCGATCATGATACGTTCAAACTTGGGCATGGCATCATCCAGTATGTTCTGTTTACCCAGGCTCAGCTGTTTTTCGGCCCAGTGATGCAGGGCCTGTTCCCAGCCCTGGTGACTGGGCTCAGTCTGTTCCACAGCATCGGGCAATAACTCCGGCGGTAGATCAGACATATGAACTTCACGGCTGGAGGCCATGACTGTGAGCCAGCGACAGGTATTTTCCAGTTGCCGTACATTACCCGGCCAGTCCAGGCTGGATAGATAGTCTTCCACTGCGGGTAATAGTATTTTGGGGTCGACCGATATTTCGCTGGCGGCCCGTTGCAGGAACAGGTGTAGCAGGGCAGGAATGTCTTCCTTGCGTTCTCGTAAGGCTGGAATCTGTATGCGGATAACATTTAAGCGGTGGAACAGATCCTCACGGAACAGACCTTTCTTTACCCGTTCTTCCAGGTCCTGATGGGTAGCGGTAATGATACGCACATCGGCTTTGATCGGAGTATGGCCACCGACCCTGTAAAACTGGCCATCGGCGAGCACACGTAATAAGCGTGTTTGCAAATCGGCGGGCATATCGCCAATTTCATCGAGGAACAGGGTACCGCCATCGGCCTGTTCAAAGCGTCCGCGACGTTGAGATGTGGCTCCGGTGAAGGCCCCTCGTTCGTGTCCAAACAATTCAGATTCCAGCAGGTCCTTGGGTATGGCTGCAGTATTGATGGCGATGAAGGGGCGATCGACCCGGGGGCTGTGTTTATGTAAGGCACTGGCGACCAGTTCCTTACCGGTACCTGATTCGCCATTGATTAAAACCGTGATATTGGATTTCGATAAACGACCTATAGCTCGGAAAACTTCCTGCATGGCCGGTGCTTCACCGATAATTTCCGGTGAGTCGTTTTGTATATGAGTGCTGGTCTGTTGCGCCTGTTCAGCGCTTTTGTTACAGGCTCTTATGGCCAGGTCAACCGCTTCATCGATATCGAAGGGCTTGGGTAAATATTCAAAGGCACCTCCCTGGTAGGCTGAGACGGCACTATCCAGATCTGAATGGGCCGTCATTATGATGACGGGGATACTAGGGTGTTGTTCGCTTAACAGCTGCAGAAAATCCAGACCATCCATCCCGGGCATACGGATGTCGGTAATGATGGCATCCGGTTTCTGAGAGCCAAGAGATTCCACGGCTGAATTGGCATTTTCGAAACTGGTGACTTCAAGTTTTGCCTGTTTCAGGGCCTTTTCAAGCACCCAGCGAATAGACTGATCGTCGTCAATGACCCAGATGTGCTGTTCAGCCATTTCTGGTCTCCCAAGGTAAGTAAATGGTAAATATGGTATTACCCGGTGCACTGTGGCATTCGATCAATCCCTTATGCTGATTGATCAGGGACTGGGCAATGGATAATCCAAGCCCGGTACCCTCGGCGCGGCCAGTGACCATTGGGTAGAAAATTTGATCGACGAGTTCCACAGGTATTCCGGGCCCCTTATCCATAATATCGATCTGCATAACCAGGCGATGATGTTTATGGCCAATGGTGAAATGACGCTGAGGTCGTGTTTTATAGGTGATTTCGCCGTTATTATTCAGCGCTGCAGCTGCGTTCCGGGTGATGTTGAGTATGGCCTGAATGAGTAAATCAGGATCCGCTTCCAGTTCTGGCAAGCTTGGGTCATAGTCGAGATTGAAAAACAGGGTATCCGGGCTTTCCGCCTGCACCAGTTGCCGCACATGTTCCAGAACCTGGTGGATGTTAATGGTCTGGAACCTGGGCAGATTATTGGGCCCCAGCATTCTGTCTACCAGGCTCTGCAGGCGATCGGCCTCACCGATAATGATCTGAGTATATTCTTTCAGGCTATCATTGGGCAGCTCACGTTCCAGTAACTGCGCAGCGCCACGCAAGCCTCCCAGGGGATTTTTGATTTCATGGGCCATACCACGAACCAGATTGCGGGTGGCGCTCTGTTCACTTAATAACTTTTCTTCTCGGGCAATCCGAAGTTGGCGATCCATGTGATTTATTTCTATCAGCAGCAGCTGGTCGTCCATGTTTAATATAGGTGTGACCCTGTAATCTACGGTAATGGTTTTGTCTGGACTTACCTGTAAACTGACTTCATGTTCGGAGAAGGGTTGAAGGTCGTTTTTAACCTGCTTCAAGCGCTCAATAAAATAGCCCTCAATGAAGATAAGATCATTCAGATTGAGTTTACATGCGCGTTTTTTGCTGATGTGAAATAGATTTTCACCGGCCGGATTCAGATATTTAATGCTCAAATCCTGGTCAAGCAGCAACACGGATGTGCCCAAATTATCGATTATGGTGCGCTGTATTCCATCAATGTGTTGCAGATTTTTTATCATAGTAAGGCTTTACTGCAAAAAGCAAACCAATTAATGATGTGTGCTATAAATTTGTGCATAACCGCTATCATTGTTATTAATGCCAAGAATATCAATAAGTTAAAATTTTATTCCTGTGCATTGTATGAGTGCCAAGAATATTGACGCGACATCCTGGATCAGGATGCTTGTATCTAAGAAACAGTGTGCACCATTGTAGTGCGTTAGTGCAATACAATATGAGCGAGAATGTTGTTGGGAGTATTAGTGAAGTTTGGAATGGCGAAGAATGGTAAAACTTGCGCTGCTGCTGGTTAATACTTTTCCATTGCTATCGCGTATTTCTGCGCTGAGGGTATGGGTACCACGATCAATATTGGAAAGCAGAGTACTGGTCTGTTGTTTGTTGCTGATGAAAATCTCTCCATCAAGCAATATGCTGATGCTATGACCAGCATTGGTGTCCAGTGCAGGCTGCACACTTAGGACAACTGGCACGTTGCCGGTGTTGTCACGAATGATAGCATCTGGCGCCGGGTCGACAAACTTGAATTCACTGTAGCTGGTGGTTTCGGCTTTGTCTTCTACTGTTGCTACCGGTTCAGGTTTGGGCTGGAATTTAACGGCCGGTGTTGTATTGAGTTCTGGTAGCAGGATTTCTTCCGTATCTTTATTAGGTGGTGTATCGGAATAAATGATTTCACCTTCTTCATTGGTCCATTTGTACATGGAACCATAGCCCTGGCTGGGCAACATGATAAATAACAGCAATAATAAAGATGTTTTCATGGCGCTAAGAATAATGTGAATTTGTGTTTACCGCAAATAAAAAAACGCCCTGCATTGCAGGGCGTTTTTTTC
>JBLYYN010000091.1:0-3446 GCA_048550535.1 Gammaproteobacteria bacterium | reverse complement strand
CAGGTGCCGGAACCAGCATTTGCAGGCCGTCCTCTAATAACTGGCATTGTGGAATATCATCAGCCCGCTGTTCAAGTTCGGAAAATTCATAAAATGTAGTTAGCACCTGTTCCCAGCGGTTATTCATGGGTACAGTCGTGTCACGGTTGCAGAGAGTGTTCAGTAAATGCTGTATATGATCTTCCAGTTTACCCGGCAAAAGTCAGTCCTGCGTGTCGTTTAGCGGCTTAGCTAGTGTTTCCAGAAAGCACAGGCACGTCCCATAGCTGAAAAGCTTTTAATGAACGGCCTGGCCATTTCGGGTATTTTTATCATGCTTTTATAGTCGCCCACAACGAATTTCAGTTTACCGGTACTGTAGGCCAGACCAAATCCAGTGGCGCCAACTTCTCGATTTAACCATTCCAGCCAGTGGTTTTCCCTGGCTCGTAAATCCCAGTTCATGCTTTGTCCCTGATAGGGGCCGGCATCAATAACAAGGCCCTGTTTGACTATGATCAGGCCTCGGGGAGACTTTTCATCAGGGAAACCATAGCCAATGATTGAATTGAAATTAATTTTTTCCAGCGGCTGCGTGAGTTCGGCATCTTTGTTCCATTCAGTCTGGAAATGCTTCATCCAGATGTCCGAAAATAACTGTGACATGTAATGCTCCATTAAACTTCAAAAGTGATGTTAAGGAACCTCTGATCAAGTCGAGATTGTTTTATGCGGGCTAAAAGCATCCAGATTTTCCCCGAAGTTCGTTGCAATAGAATTACTATTCCGCCTCACTTCGTGAAAAATCTGGATGCTTTTATCACAGCCTAAATTAAACCAGGCTTAATCAGTGCTTCCTTATATTAATTAAAACAGGAACGATTAGATCAAGTATGGGATATCCTGGGTAAAATGCTATGAAATCAGCTCACTTTTTACTAGTAAATAAGCGCTGCAGGCACAATTACCAGGAGATACCCTGTGTCGAAAAACGGTTCCTAGTTTTTCAGCTCCATGGACATAGCATGGATATTATTTTGTTTTAGTGTTTCTAATGTATCGCGCAGTAATGCTCTGTTACTGAACGGCCCTACTCGAACCCGGTGCCAGGTATCATTGTTGATGGTGACTGTCTGTATGCTTGATAGTACCCCGAGTAATGCGAGACTGGCTTTCAGCCGCTCGGCATCCTGCTGATTTCTGAATGATCCAGCCTGCAGCAGGTATCGCTTGCCAGCAAGCTGTTGTGGATTACTGGCCTGTGGGCTGGAAGAATCAGCGTTTTTTTTGTCGATATCTGATTCTGGAATAAATACCTCCAGTTCCGGCAGTATGGTGTAGAAGTCAAATTTAGGTGGTTTGCTGCTGGACTGTTGTGAATTATCCGATTCATGGCCGGATTGTTGCTGGCGAACTTTCTCCAGTTCCTGTACCACGGCTTCAGTGAAAGTAATCTGCTCTGCAGGTTGTTTTTCCAGGTATACCAGAAAAGCCACGAACAGGCCTATACCCAGTCCGGCCATGAGCCAGACAAATCCAGGTAACGGTTTTTTACTGGACATGGTTGCTCGCCCTTTTAAATCGGTTCCTGCTCGTGCCATCCCACATATTACCTTACATGGCTTCGGGTGAGCTTACACCCAGCAGCTTCAGTCCATTATGTATCACTTGTCGGGTCGCCTGAATCAAATTCAGCCGGGCGTTACGTACTGGGTCATCATCAACAATAAATTGATGGGCATTGTAATAGGTGTGCAGCTCATTCGCCAGATCTCGCAGGAAGTGCACCAGCTGGTGTGGCTCTTCATTGAGTGCGGCTTTTTCCACCAGTTCCGGGTATTGGTCCAGGCGGGTGATGAGCTGAACTTCATGGCTTTCCGTGAGTCGTCCCAGGTTCTGGTAACCGAGCTCTGCATCATGGATCAGGCCCTTTTCTGTCAGCTGTCTGAACACACTGCAAATACGGGCATGGGCGTACTGGATGTAATACACCGGATTATCGCTGCTCTGGGATTTGGCCAGATCCAGGTCGAAGTCCATGTGTTGTTCACATTTTCGCATGACATAGAAAAAGCGGGCAGCATCGGAGCCAACTTCTTCGCGCAATTCTCGTAGGGTGACAAACGAGCCAGACCGGGTAGACATCTGCACTTTTTCGCCATTGCGGTAGAGCGCGGCGAACTGCACCAGCAGTACGTCGAGTTTGTCGGCATCGTCACCCAGGGCTTTCAATGCGGCTTTGACCCTCGGTACATAACCGTGGTGGTCGGCACCCCAGACGTCGATGACGCGATCGAAGCCACGCTCCATCTTGTCCATATGGTAGGCAATATCTGAAGCAAAATAGGTGGCCTGACCATTTTCTCTCACCACCACGCGATCTTTCTCATCGCCGAAGTCGGTGGACCTGAACCACAGGGCGCCATCCTTCTGGTACAGGTAACCGGCTTTTTCCAGTCGATCTATGGCTTGCTTGATCAAACCGCGGTGGCCCAGACTACGTTCCGAATACCACTCATCGTAGACTACGCCAAATTCCTGCAGATCGTTACGGATGTCATCCAGAATGGTGTTCAGGCCCAGGTCGAATACCTGTAAATAGGAATCATCACCAAGCAGGGTTTTAGCGCGCTGGATCAGGGCATCGATGTGCTGTTCCTTGTCGCCACCCTGGGGTTCATCTTGGGGAATGTCTTCCATTACCGCTGCCACGGGATGCACCAGGTTTTTGTCATGCTGGTTGAACAGGTCTTTGGCGATGTCGATGACATAACCGCCCTGATAACCATTGCTGGGAAAGGGGACTTTCACATCACAGTGTTGCAGGTATCGTAGCCAGATACTGGTGGCCAGTATGTCCATCTGACGGCCGGCATCGTTTACATAGTACTCACGATGAACATCGAAACCGATGGCTTCCAGCAGGTCCGCCACGGTGGCGCCATAGGCGGCACCGCGGCCGTGGCCGACATGCAGGGGGCCGGTAGGGTTGGCAGATACAAATTCCAGTTGAACTTTACGGCCGGCGCCGATATTACTCAGGCCATAGGTATCGCCCTGTGCCAGTATGTTGTTGATGACTGACAGGGCGGTGCCCTGATTGAGGAAAAAATTGATAAAGCCGGGGCCGGCGATTTCTACCTTGTCGATCTGTGAATTCTGCGGCAAGGCCTGCACCAGCTGCTGGGCCAGTTCACGGGGGTTTTTTCCAGCCGGTTTGGCCAGCATCAGTGCAATATTACAGGCGAAATCACCATGGGATGGGTCTTTGGCTCGAGTGACCTGGATATTGGCATCCACGTCAGTCGGCAATTGATCAGTAGATTTCAGCTTACTGATCGCCTGGGTAAGTAAAGTTTTGATTTCGTGTTTCAAGTGGAAAAGGCCTGGCCCATTTAGAATCAGCCGGATTTTACCCTTTGTGGGGGAAAGGATAAAGACAAGTTGTCAGTTATAAGTCGTAAGTT
>JBLYYN010000090.1:0-10779 GCA_048550535.1 Gammaproteobacteria bacterium | reverse complement strand
TTGGTGGTCAGCAGAAGCAAATCTCAACCGTTCTAATGTAATCGATACTGTGGCTGGCAGAATCGATTTTTTGTCTCAATGACACTGAATCATCCAGTGTTTTGAGGACTGTCAATGGTATAAATATTTCGGCATCTATCTTACCATCCAGATAATGCAGGGTAATGTGTTGTATGTGTTTTGTTTCCGCTATATCGGACCAGCGCTGATCAAGTTGCTTGAGAACTTCATTTCGCAAAGGCAGATTGTGGCAGCTATTGGGGGTGATTTCGTCATCTTCCGGGTCGATGTGTACGGTCACATCATTAATTTCATCGAAATTGTTGATTATGCCTTTTGCTACGGCTTCTGATATCTGATGGCCTTCCGACACACTGACTCTGGAGTCGACCAGAATGTGCACGTCCACCAGGGCATTGTGGCCCATGCGACGCGAACGCAACATGTGCAGTTCCAGCACTCCATCGACAGCCAGAATATGCTGTTTAATGTTTTCCAGGGTTTCCGGTTCCAATGCCGTATCCACCAGTTCCTGGAAGCTATGGTGACTGAGTTCCCAGCCGATGCGGGCAATCATAATGGCTACTATGAGGGCTGCAATGGAATCCAGCAGTGGCCATCCCCAGATAGCGCCGGTAATACCGACGAATACCACGATGGAAGAAACAGCGTCACTGCGATGGTGCCAGGCGTTGGCTTCCAGCATTTTGGATTTAACCTTACGCGCCACATGTACCGTGTAGTGGTAGAGTGCTTCCTTGCTCAGTATTGATAGACCGGCAATCCACAGAGTCATGGTGGCGGGTACCATCAGATGGCTCTGGTCCAGCATGCGGTGGATGGCATCAAAACCTATTCCCAGCGCAACGGCAATCAATAACACGCCCAGGGCGATGGTGGCGAAGGTTTCATAGCGAGCATGACCGTAAGGGTGGTCTTCATCGGCTTCGACATTGGAATGATGGGTGGCATAGAGCACCAGGCCGTCGCTAATCAGGTCAGACAGAGAATGCAGGCCGTCGGCGATTAAAGCCTGGGAATGACCGATGAAGCCGACGATCAGTTTGGCCACAGACAGAACCAGATTGACGAGAATACCCCACCAGGTTGCCTTGTCCATGGATTTCTTTCGTTGTTGGTGCGTCAAATTCACTGCTAACCCCATCAAATAATGCAAGCCATGTATTGTCCGGGTTCATATTAATTATGCAAGTTGTGCTTTTACACTTAAGTGCTGGGCTATAATTAGATTCTTTCAAAATGACAGGCAGGTGACCGGTATGCAGATGCGATTCGAGGTTGAAAACATCAAATGCGGTGGCTGTGCGGGAACGATCAAGAAAAAGTTACTGGAAGACGAGCGTATTTCACATGTGGATGTGGATATAGAACAGGGCATGGTGGTGATCGACGCTGATAGAGATGCTTCGGAAGACTGGCGATCGGCCTTGCTTAATATGGGCTACCCGGAAAAAGGCAGTGCGGAAGGGATTGCCGCCGCCAAAGCCAAAGCCAAGTCGTTTGTGAGCTGTGCCGTGGGTCGAGTGGACCAGGCTTTACAGAAATAAATGTTTGCCACAGAGGCGCAGAGAACACGAAGATAATTTAGTATTGGCAAATCAACTAGAATTCTAAACCACTGATCACTCTGTGGCTCAGCGGCAAAGCCCTAAGTGTTTAACCACTTACTTCCACCGTGACAATTACTTCATCATCACGTTCCTCGGTTGAAATCACTTTATGGCCATTGATGCGACACCAGGCGGGGATATCATTGAGTGCGCCGGGATCGGTACACACTACTTCCAGGGTATCGCCCGCTTGCAATTGTTTTACCTTATCCTGAGTACGAATTACCGGCATGGGGCAGAACATACGACGGGCATCGAGTTGGTGGTGGCTCATAATGGGTGCTCTGGATCAAGTTTTTTCGCTGTCGTTCGAAATGAAAGCGTTGAGTTAAACGTACCAGCTGTCCTGCATTTCGCTGGGCTTTATCGGGCTAACTTCAATTTCTTTTATTTCACCGTTACTGCGTCGGATTTCCACGCTTACCTTTTCATCGTTTTTACCCTGTGAAAAACGGGCAGTGATGCGTGCGGCCAGTGTCATGTCGGCATCATTAGCCACGCCGTCGAGCAGAGTGAGTGGTCCGGCATGACTGGTTGTTTTTAATGAATTGAAGGTTTTGATATAACCCTGGAGGAATTTATTCTCACCTTCCTCGCGGCCAACGATGAGCTTGAAATTGGGGCTGGGGCGTATATGGCGGCCAACCTTGAGCAGCATGATATCGTCCATTTCATAATCACGGTCGCCACGGGCCTGCCACAAATCTACCAGCTTGGCGGAGTAGTTTTCATCGGTGAGAAAGCAGCAGCCGCCCGCCGGGCTGGCATAGTCTTCAAAACCAAATTCAGCGGCCAGGGCCATTTGCGGTTTGCGATTACGGCCACTGAAGTCATACATCTGATCTCGATTAATCCAGCCTTCTCGTTCAGGCAGGGTAGCTGGCAGGTTTTTTGCGCACAAGGGTCGTAGCAATCGGTCATCGGCACCGGATTCCCTCGAAATTACCGGCATGGTGTCCTTGCGCTGTGACATGGGCCTTTGACCAATCACTTCGCCGGTGATGATAAAGTCAAAGCCGTTTTCCTCGATCCACTGCTGGGCCTTGTGCACCATGAATATTTTGCAGTCCAGACAGGGGTTCATGTTGGCGCCATAACCGTGTTTGGGATTTAACAGCACATCCTTGTATTCTTCCACTATATCCACAATATGCAGCTTGATACCCAGTTGTTCTGCTGACCATAGTGCATTGTTGCGCTTGGGTTTGGCCTTGTCTTTCTTGCGAATGGCATGGGTATGTCCTTCGACGCAGAATCCGGTATAGAAATTAATGCCTTCTACATGAATGCCCTGCTCAAGCATGACTTTGGCAGCGAGTAAAGAATCCAGTCCTCCAGATATGAGGGCGACGGCTTTGCGTTGAGTGGTCATGGGGATAAATACACCAGAAATTAGCTAATCACTCATTATATCTAATTTAATTATTAATCGCAGGATTGTGACTATTGTCTGCTGGGTGGTGAGAAATTATAACCCTAAATTTTAGATGTTTTAGGGTGAGTTGAGTGCATGTCGTGTGTCATGCGTTTATACTTGCGCACTTGAATTTTTACGATGACCTGAGAGATTAATGGCATACGATGTATCGACATTCCAGGGCCTGATCCTGGGCCTGCAGGATTACTGGGCAAAACAGGGCTGTGCAATACTGCAGCCTCTGGATATGGAAGTGGGGGCTGGCACTTTCCATCCGGCGACTTTTTTACGTGCGATTGGGCCTGAGCCCTGGCGTGCAGCCTATGTCCAGCCATCGCGTCGGCCTACCGACGGACGCTATGGTGAGAATCCCAACCGTCTGCAACACTATTATCAGTTCCAGGTTGTACTGAAACCTAATCCTGATGATATTCAGGAATTGTATCTGTCTTCTCTCAAAGCGTTGGGCTTCGACCCTTTGGTGCATGATATCCGCTTTGTGGAAGATAACTGGGAGTCTCCCACCCTGGGTGCCTGGGGGCTGGGCTGGGAAGTCTGGTTAAACGGCATGGAAGTGACTCAATTTACCTATTTCCAGCAGGTGGGTGGACTGGAATGTCGTCCTGTGACGGGAGAGATTACCTATGGTCTGGAACGCCTGGCTATGTATTTACAGAATGTGCAGAGTGTATTCGACCTGGTATGGACCAAAGGACCCCAGGGCATAGTGAGCTACGGTGATGTATTTCACCAGAACGAAGTGGAAATGTCTCATTATAATTTTGAGCAGGCAGATACTGAGTCCCTGTTCAGCTGGTTTGAAACCTGCGAGAAGGAAAGCCAGCGTCTGATTGAAGTGGGCCTGCCGTTACCGGCCTATGAAATGGTACTGAAGGCCTCTCATACCTTTAATTTGCTGGATGCGCGTCATGCCATATCGGTGACGGAGCGCCAGCGATATATCCTGCGGGTACGAACCCTGTCACGTGCTGTGGCCCAGGCTTATTACGAAGCCCGCGAAGCGCTTGGCTTTCCGATCGGTCAGTCTGCCAGGGGAGCTAAGTGAAATGAGTAAAGCCGATATACTGGTCGAGATAGGTACCGAAGAGCTGCCACCCAAAGCCTTGTCGACATTAAGTCAGGCCTTTGCCGATGGCATCAGCAGTGGATTGAAAAACGCTGATATTGTGCACGGTGAAGTACGTCAACTGGCTTCGCCCAGACGCCTGGCAGTGATAGTGAGGGACGCGGAAGATGCTCAGCCGGATCGTGAAATTGAAAAACGCGGTCCAGCCCTGAAAGCAGCCTTTGGTGAAGATGGCTGCCCGAGTAAAGCGGCGATTGGTTTTGCCAGTTCCTGTGGTGTGACGGTGGAACAGCTGGATACCATTATAACCGATAAGGGCGAATGGCTGGTGTTTCGCAATCATCAACAGGGGCGGCCAACCACGGAGCTGTTAGCAGACATTATTAATCAGTCACTGGCACAATTACCCATACCCAAACGTATGCGTTGGGGTGATCGAAGTGAAGAGTTTGTACGCCCGGTGCACTGGGTGGTCCTGCTCTATGGCAATAAAGTGGTTGCGGGTGACATCATGGGCTTGAAACCGGGCAACCTGACCCGGGGACATAGATTCCACTATCCTAAAGCGATCAAGCTGAAGTCGGCCGCGGACTACGAAGAACTACTGGAGCAGAAAGGTTTTGTCCTGGTGGACATGGCGCAGCGATGTGAGGCCATTCGTCAGCAGGTGGAACAGGCGGCCGAACAACTGGGTGGTCGTGCGCTGATTGATGAGGATCTGTTGCAAGAAGTGAGTGCGCTGGTGGAATGGCCAGTAGCAGTAGCCGGTGACTTCGATGAACATTTTCTGAAGGTGCCTAAAGAATCCCTGATTTCATCTATGCAGGACCATCAGAAATATTTCCCGATACTGGATGGTGAGGGCAATCTTATGCCGCATTTTATTACCATCAGTAATATCGACAGTAAAGATATATCCAAGGTAAAAGAAGGCAACGAACGGGTGATTCGCCCAAGATTGTCCGATGCGGCCTTCTTCTGGAACCAGGATTGTAAGCACCTGCTGGAAACACACTTGAACGCCCTGGACAAAGTGGTGTTTCAGAACAAGCTCGGTTCACTGGGGGACAAGAGTCGCCGGGTAGCAAAAATTGCCAAGCAAATCGCCATAGAGCTGGGTGTCAATGCCGACCATGCTCACCGAGCCGCCTTGTTGTCCAAATGTGATCTCATGTCGGAAATGGTGTATGAGTTCCCTGACCTGCAGGGCATCATGGGGCGTTATTATGCACTGAATGATGGTGAACCGGAGGAGGTCGCTATTGCACTGGATGAGCAATATATGCCCCGCTTTGCCGGTGATGAATTACCCGCGACTATGACCGGCCAGATACTGGCAGTGGCTGATAAGCTGGATACCTTGCTCGGTATCTTTGCCATCGGCCAGAAACCCACTGGAGAGAAAGATCCCTTTGCTCTGCGCCGGGCCACCTTAGGTATATTGCGTATTTTAATTGAGCGAGAAATGCCCCTGGATTTACGCGATATGCTGGGTTTTGCGGCTGAAGCATTGGGCGACAGGGCGGATGCCAGTCAAGCTATAGATGAGGTTCTGGATTTCATGCTGGAGCGCCTGCGGGTGTATTACCTGAACCAGGATATCAGCGCAGATGTGTTTGATTCGGTGGTGGCTCTGAAGCCGACTACACCTGTGGATTTTGATCGCAGAGTGTTTGCGGTTAACAGTTTCCGCCAACTGGCGGAAGCGGATAGCCTGGCGGCAGCCCATAAGCGTATTGGCAATATCCTGAAGAAAATCGATGGCACTCACCCTGACAAAGTAGATAAAAATTTAATGTCGGAACCGGCTGAAACAGAGCTGTATGAACAATTACTGGTAATAGAAGATATCGTAACACCCTTATTTGAAGAGGGTGATTACAAACAGGCTTTACAGCATCTGGCTGGTTTGAGGGATGCTGTCGATAGTTTCTTTGATAAGGTCATGGTGATGGCCGATGATGAAGCCCTGAAGAACAATCGTGTCGCCCTGCTGGGGCAATTGTATGCCCTGTTTATGAAAGCGGCGGATCTGTCCAGGCTGCAATCATGAAACTAATTATCCTCGACCGTGATGGTGTGATTAATGTCGACTCGGATGACTACATCAAGTCAGTGGATGAATGGGAGCCCATAGCGGGCAGCTTGCAGGCTATGGGTCGGTTGTGTCAGGCCGGTTATACACTGGCGGTGATGACCAATCAGTCGGGTATTGCTCGTCACATGTTCGATCTGGAAACGCTGCACGCTATGCACAAAAAAATGGATGGCTTACTTGAACAATACGGCGGCCAGGTAGCGGCGGTCTTTTTCTGTCCCCATGGTCCCAATGATGATTGCGACTGTCGTAAACCTAAAGTCGGTATGTATCATGATCTGGCCGCACGTTTTCAATGTGGTTTTGATGGAGTGCCTTCCATTGGCGACTCATTGCGTGATATTCAGGCGGCCAGAAAAGCCGGTGCCAGTCCGGTACTGGTGCGGACAGGTAAGGGTGAGCGCACTCTGCAGGCGGGTGATGAAGAGCTATCTGGTGTGCCGGTATTTAAAGACCTGGCCGAAGTCGCCGATGTAATTCTTGGAGAATCCGATTCGTGAGTGATGTAAACATACCGTCCAAGCTCATTTTATTTATCCGTTCACTACTGTTCTGGATTTATCATATTATCAGTCTGGTGCTGGTAGTGAGTACGGCATTAATTCTGTTTTTCCTGCCACTGAAAGTCCGCTATCTAATTATCACCAGCTGGGCCAAAAGCAATGTGTCATTTTTAAAATACGTGTGCAAAGTGGATTACAAACTGGAAGGTACGGAAAATATACCCCAGGGTGCGACGATAGTGCTCAGCAACCATCAGTCCACCTGGGAAACCCTGGCGTTTCAGAAGTTTTTACCTGAGCAGGTCTGGGTGGCCAAAATAGAATTACTGCGGGTTCCGATATTTGGTTGGGGATTACAAAGTTGCGAGCCTATTATTATCAATCGAAACTCGGGTAAAAAGGCCATGGAGCAGCTGATTGAGCAGGGGAAAGCGATGCTGGATCGGGGGCGCTGGATCGTGCTCTATCCAGAAGGTACTCGAGTGCCTGCCGGTGTTAAAAGTAAATTTAAAGTGGGTGGTGCCTTGCTGGCGGCTAAAGCGGATTATCCTATATTGCCCGTCGCACATAACGCCGGTGAGTATTGGCCGCGCCACAGTTTCTTCAAATATCCAGGTACTATTACCATGGTATTTGGCCCTACCATCAGTGGCTACCAACGGGACCCCAGTGAAGTGATGAAACAAGTCGAAATCTGGATTCGTAATAAAATGGATGAAATCAGCAACCCCAAGCTGTGGAAGCGATGAATTTAAGCCCTGCCTGATAGGCCTAAGCTGAACAAGGTTCGGCTTAGTCTATACTTCTTAATAGCAATAAGAATGATACAGGGGGCGTGGTAATGATTGACGACTTCAAAGGTGATGAAGCCTGGCGTATGTTCAGAATCATCAGTGAGTTTACCGAGGGTTTTGACAAGCTGTCGGGACTTGGTTTTGGTATTTCTATTTTTGGATCGGCCCAAACTTCAGCGGAACACCCCTACTACAAGAAAGCAGAAGAAATTGCCAGGCGTCTGGCAAAAGAAGGTTATAGTATTATTACAGGGGGTGGCCCGGGTATTATGGAAGCGGCCAATAAAGGTGCCTATGAAGCAGGAGCCAAGTCCATCGGGCTGAACATCGAGCTGCCCCACGAACAGAACCCTAACCCTTACCAGAATAAGAAGCTTGAATTCCGCTATTTCTTTGTGCGTAAAGTCATGTTTGTGAAATATTCCATGGGCTATGTCTGTATGCCCGGTGGTTTTGGGACACTGGATGAGTTTTTTGAGTCTCTCACCCTGATGCAAACCAACAAAATCTATCCCATGCCACTCATTCTGTTTGGCACAGAATACTGGCGGGGTTTACATGACTGGATCAAAAGCATCCTGCTCTATAATGGCGCGATTTCTGAGCCGGATTTACAGCTGGTGTGCATGACTGATGACGTGGAAGAAGTAGTGAAAGTGATTAATAAGCACCGTGCGTGGAAGCTGGAAAAAATAAAATCGATTTATGAAGAATAACTTCTGAGCTGGGCTGGCTATAAAGAGAACAACAATTGTGCATTGCGCGTAGTCGTATCGATAAGCTGTTGACGACTTATGTCTTTTAATTGTGAAATCTGATCAATGACATGGGTAATGTAGCTCGGTTCATTACGTAAACCCTGGTGATTCACGTCCGGCTGATCCGGTGCATCGGTCTCTATGAGCAGGGCATCCAGTGGCAGCTTGCTCACCATGTGCCTTAGCCGGCTGGCTCTGGGGTGGGTTACCGCACCGCCGAAGCTGAGATAAAACCCCATATCGATCAATTGCATGGCCTGCTGGTAACTACCCGAGTAGCTGTGGATCATGCCTGCCAATCCAGGCCGGGCTTTAAGGCATTGAATGACCTGCTCGGTGGCTTTACGCGCATGGATCACCAGCGGAAGATGGTGTTTCAGGGCCATATCCAGCTGTGCTTCAAATAAATGAAGTTGTTTGTCTTTATCCAGATGTTTTAAATAATAATCCAGGCCACACTCACCGACGGCAACAGCCGTTTCATCATTTAACCATTGTTCCAGTATGGCCAGGTCGTGAACGGAATGTTGATCGATAAAATAGGGGTGTAGTCCATAGGCAGGATATAAGCCTGTGTGTTGCTGGCAAACTGATTTTACCCTTGGCCAGGTAGTGGCACTGATGCCCGGCACAATAATGGCCTGGATGCCGAGCCGATTAGCCCGGCTTAATACCTGTTCGCGGTCTTCATCAAAGGCTTCAAAGTCGATATGGCAATGACTGTCTATGATCATCCTGGATTAACCAGTTGAACGCATAGTGATGTATTTAAGTGCATAATTTTATGGTAATAAATCTCAAATTAAATTTAGCTGGCAGGTGAATGCGCTACAACACACATAGCGGCCTTGCCAGCTTACCTGGCTATGCCAAAAAAACGGTAAGGGAGCGGCCATTCCCTTATTTTTTTTCTACGCCAGGTAAGCTGGCAAAACCACTCTGCGTGCTGTCCAGCTGATTAATCCAGGATCATAAAAACAGGGTAAGTACGCCGGTGAATCCATACAACTGGTTTTTATGAATTTCGCCATTGGCGAAAAAACCCACCAGTGGGAAGTCGCCCAGTACAGAATGAACCAGGCGCACTTCTTCCGAGTTGGCGCCAAATTGAACTCGGCCTCTTCCCAGGCATGAAACATAGATGCCACCGCGGGGAGGCTTCTTTAGCCGTGATTTAACTTGCATCAGCATGTGTTGTAAATCATCCTGTGCTGAAATACCGTCGCAGCGACAGAACACCAGCTCCTGCTGATCTTCCAGGTTGTCAGATATTATAAAAACCTTGGCGTGTTCATCCACACCTATGAGCTGGCGTATGGTGTAATCGCCGGAATCGGAATTTTTATTCATCAAGCCGGCGAAGATAAAGCCGGATGCTCTTTCCCAGTCTCTGGCTATGAGGTCGCCGGTGTCTTCCTGCAGTACATCCAGGGCAGGTCGATGGTCCAGTGTTAAGGCGACATTGTCTTCGGCATCGGTAATCAAATGCCTGGTTCCTATGGGGCTACAGCCCTGGCTCAGGTTAGTGATGATATTCACCTGGTCAGAAAATAAAATACCGGAGATACCATCCTGTTGCAGGCTATCAGCCACATGGTAGTGCATACCGCGGGATGACGAAATTCCCCCTACCAGAAAAGCTTCGGGAATACGTTCTGCAAATTCATCAATGTTGGCTTTGAAATAGGGGTTTTCCGGGCCGCCATGAATCAGTCCAACATGAAAAGTATGCTGGCTGCACCAGTGTTCAAGTTCGGGGCTAAAGGCATGGCTGTCGGCAATGTTCGGTAGAATTCGGAAATCTTCTTCATTGATATCGCATAACATGACGGCCAGTGCTGGCTGATCATAGTATTCCTGTTTGGTAGCGATGATCCCCATACCGACAGTGCCTACCCAGTGCTGAATACCTGTACGTGTTTGCAACGCCTGGAGAATGGGCCGCATTTGTTCGTTCAGATAATCACTGACATAAACAAAGCCGAGGGTGGTTTCAGGAGGTATATCTCCCAGCTGTTTTATACAGTCATCAACCAGTTCGGCATGGGTTTTGTTGGCGCTATGTGCGAGAAGAAATTTGTCCATAGCCTGATTGTAGTCCGCTTAGTAAAAATTAAAAAGCCGGCATCGAGGCCGGCTTTTTAACAACAGTTAAAGCTATTGATTAACGAGCTTTTTTCGATTTTTCAATCATATCATGGATGATAGGCGTCAGTATGACCTCCATCGACATTCCCATTTTTCCACCGGGTACAACGATGGTGTTACGACGAGACATGAATGAATCATGAATCATGTTGAGCAGGTATGGAAAGTCGATATTGAATTTGGCCGGGTCCTTGAAACGAATAACCACAAAACTTTCGTCCGGAGTCGGAATATCCCGGGCGATGAATGGATTGGAGGTATCCACTGTGGATACACGCTGGAAGTTGATATCGGTTTCTGAGAACTGAGGAGTCAGGTAGTGTACATAGTCCGGCATGCGTCG
>JBLYYN010000089.1:0-14685 GCA_048550535.1 Gammaproteobacteria bacterium | reverse complement strand
GCATGTGCGCTGTTCGGATCGAGATGCAGTGCGCGTTGGGCGAAGCTTTCTGCCTGGGTATAATCATGCAGCGAAAAATACGCATCGGCCAGGCGGCAATGCAGACGCTCGTCATCCGGTGATTGTGCCAGTGAATTTGATAACAGGGGAATGGCCTGCTCATAGCGACCAAGATCCATCAAGGCCTCTGCCTGGTCAGTCGCCCTGGCACTCAGCCTGAGCTCATCCTGACCATCGTTCATAACTTGTGATTCCGCAAGTAATCTAGCAGATCATCATATACCCCACCTTCATTGGCAAACATGGCATAGTTTTTTGCCGTCTCAAACCAGGGGCGCGTACTGGGCTGAATATCAGCCACGGCTTTTTTTATATCGTCCATGTTAATCGGCCTGACATTACCGGTCTCGATGGAATCATGCATGGCATATTCCGCGGCCGTTTCACACAAATAGGCCAGATCGGCACCGGAAAACTGCTGCGTTGCTTGCGCAATCTGTAGCAGATCCAGCTCCGCTAGCGGACGATCACGTAAATGGTATTCAAGGATGGAAATACCTGCTTCAATATCAGGGGGTAATACCAGTACGGTACGATCAAAACGTCCGGGACGACGCAATGCCGTATCCACATCCCAGGGATGATTAGTGGCGCCCAAAATAAATACATTTTTATTATCACTGCCCACACTGTCCATTTCAGCCAGCAATTGATTAACCAGCGTTCGGCCACCGGAGTTTTTCATCTGACTGCGTTTTTGACCCAGCGCATCTATCTCATCAAAAAATAACACGGTGGGAGCTTTACGCCGAGCCGTTTCAAATATTTCATGCAGTTTTCTTTCGCTTTCACCCAACCACATATCCAGCACATCAGACAAACCCACCGACATAAATGTAGCGCCTAACTCACCCGCCAAAGCACGGGCGATAAAGGTTTTACCACAACCCGGTGGACCGTATAACAACAAGCCGCCTTTCAGGCTCTTGCCATATAGCTTCATAACTTCTGGGTTTTTTAATGGTGCAAGAAAAGCCATGTGTAGACGTTTTTTAACCTCCACCATACCGCCGACATCATCAAGCGTAATCGCAGCTTCAAAATCTTCCCAGGGCCCAATGGTTACCTTGTTTGATTCATCCACCGCTTTTAATTTAGTCGCTTGCTGCTTGTGTTGTTTTAATGAGTCCGTTGAACTATCGAGAGATTTTTCCGAAGTCGGTAAAGATGTCACATTTGACTCAGCTGATGAGTATGAACCCAGGGCACTCAATAGCTGCTGATAAGCCTTGGCCTTAGTATTATCCCCTGATTTTGAGGCGGCTTCAGCCGCACCTTTTAAGGCGCTAATGTTAGCCGGCTCTGTATGCAGGATCACACCATAGTGTGTTGCAGCATTCTCATAATCACCCATGCTTAACATTAATTCGGCCATATGAAGGCGCATTCCTAAATCCTCAGGATTTTGCTCAAGTGCCGCAAGCAGGGCTTCTATTACACTGTCTGTAGTCATAAATAACCAGGTCCTTTATGTCATCAGGCTGAATAAGCAAGGCCTGAAAATACAACAAGCTGAATAAGAAAAGCCTGTAATTATAGTAAATGCAAAAGCTGCTCACTCCGATTTTTATTGCTCAGCTTCGTTCAGCGGTAAATCAAACAGGGTTTCAATCTTGGTAAAATTACCTGCCATACGGCCCAGTGGCTCCAGTGCCAGTAAATCAATACGGCCATTATCGATCAGGGCATCCTCAACGTGATAACGATGCATGCGACCAATCACCAGATAGTCACTGCCCAGTCGCAGCATGTGTTCGACGCTACATTCCATACTGATGCTGGCTTCGGCCACCCGTGGTGTGTCGATAAATTCGCAGGGAGCAGGCGTTACACCCGCGCGGACAAACTCGTCCACTTCCGGGGGATAGTTGACTGCGGTTTCATACATGGCATTGGCCAGAGTCAGCGACACCGTATTGATGACAAATTCCTGAGTTTCGCGCAGGTTGCTCAGGGTGTCTTTGGCGTAGTCTTCACCCCCGGTACGGGGGCCGATGGAAATAGCCAGCATCGGTGGTTCGCGCGATGCCACAGTGAAAAAACTGAACGGTGCCAGATTAAGCACACCGTCGCGACTACGTGAAGAAACCCAGGCGATAGGACGGGGAACAACGGCCCCCACCAGCAGTTTGTATACAGAATTTGTATCGAGTTCAGATGGGTCGATGATCATGTGTTTACCATACCGGAGATAAATGGGTTCTTGGGAGCCTCTGATCAAGTATATGATGCTTGATCAGAGGCTACCTAACCACAACTGTGGCTCATATTATCGAAAACTGTGTTCTGCTACTAATGATACTTAGTTTTTTGTTTGTTAAATGTTTTTATCTATATATCGCCTGATAAACTGATCCAGATACTGGATCATTTGCTGGAATTGTGGATTACTGGTAAGACGCCTCACTATCAAGCCAGGTTTATTACACTGCGGGTATTCATGTGAGCCAAAAACTTTACGCTCTCCAAAGCAAATATCCGAGATGCTGTTACCCTTGCACTTACACTGAGTTTCCAGTTCCTCGTTGTGAAAATACTGGGTGCAATACTTGTAATCGCCTTGCAGGCCGTAATGCGCATCGGTCGATTTCAGGCTGAGCGCCATGTGCGAATAATCGGCAATCATGTACTCATTTCCGGCTTCACGATGAACGAAACAACTGCTCATATAAGTCGGTATTTTGGGCATACTTGCCGCATCTCCCTGGAGCAGTCCTTTAACACACTTATCACCCACCATGATGGGGGCGTAAATCAGCATGTCTGATTTGTTGCCGAATTTTCCCTGTTCATATAACTGGATGGCGGTATCTGTTTTTATGGTGTAGTCATTTTTCGCTATAACAAGCATGACAGGAATATCTATTTGGGTATTCTCGTTATTCAGCCTGGTTCTGACTTCATCAGCCAGTTTGCCCACTGCTATCACCGAATCCAGGGTCATCGACTCGTATTTAATTAAATCTGTATCGCCAAATATCTGAAAAGGCACCCAATCCATGCCCAGCTTATCAAGCATGCTGGCAAGGCCATATTTTACTTTTAAAGCAGGTGCGAATAAGAACACTCCCTTGACTTTATCCTTATGGTCTAAGGCATTCTTTATTGCCAGTGCACCACCGGTCGAGAAGCCAGTAATATAAATATCACCTTTATTCTCTTTGCTAAACTGCTCAATAGCATGTTCGACCACAGAGTTCCATGCCTGGTAACTGATATTCAGTAGACTACCGGGGCGCGTACCATGTCCAGGCAGTAATATGGAACGAGTATGAAAACATCTGTTGTTAAAGTATTCTTCCAGATCCCTCATCACACGTGGAGAATCATAAAGACCATGGACCAGTAACATTGCCCTGGGTTTTTGTTGTCCAGACTTGCAGCCTTTCGCTTTGTTGTTGGTAGGTGTGTGTGCTTCTACCAACTCATGAACCTGTGATCGACCAAGCCATGGGTAATCGGCATCAGGCATCGATAGTTCGGTCCAGTTTTGCTCAAGTGCTTTAGTCACCTGCTGCTGGTATTGCTCATAACTGACATTTTTATGAATATCAAGCATCTGATAATCTGAAACGGGTTGAAACCTCGATGCTCCAGTGCTCGCACATCCCGATGCAAAAACCACAAGCAGCAATAGCCAATGTGCTTGATTCATCCATCCACCTCAATATCCTTAATACGGCCAATGATATATGCCAGGAGTATGAATAATACGGTGTCAAATAATAAATTAAATATAACTTCTATGTCTTGAATCATGTAGCTTCGATAATAGTATATAGAACCCGCCACAGACTCCAGTTTCTGCATAAGCTCAATGTTGCCACCCTGATAGAGCATATAGGCATAGCCATGCAATCCATAGAGGATAATGAGTATCAATTGAACAACCGGAATGGATAATTTATCTGACTGTAATATCCTCTGGAACTTAGTCGAGCCCAGCACCATTCCAATGGCCGCAATAATAGTACCTAATGTGGTCCATACGTTATTTAAATACCCTTTCTTATTCTCTTTTAGCTGATCGACCAGAACATTGCTAATATCTGAATGTTTAACATCGTGTGCTTGAACATATTCATCATCATGACTGTCAGGAAACTCTTCTGACTGACATATCCATATAGAAGCAGCAATTAAGATGACAAAATAAATCAATACGAAAACACTGAACATGACTGGTGTTTTAGGGCGAGAATCTTCCATCATATTTTATGCCTTTGGAAACTCTGATTCATTGATGATATGTCATCCCGGCCAAAGTGGTCGGAATGACATACACAAAGTCTACTTTATGTTATTAGTTGATGCTAACAGCCCTTTACACATTTGCCACGGCTATTAAATTCCATAGTGCGCCCACTCAGGGGTAAATGCACAGGCACCTTAGTGGCCCGCATAAAAATATCCGTACGAGTGCCCTTAATAACTTTCCCTGCTTTGGTTGCTGCTTCATTCGCATGAGAAGCGATCACGGCTTTGGGTTTGATCAACTCATTCACCACATAAGCCGCTTCTACTGGGCCCGTGGTATAGGTATCTCCAATATTCATTACCACTAATTTTGCCCCATAGTGCTGTCGTACCACAGCATCCTGTTCGGCAGTGATCCCAGTATCACCAGAAAGATAAGCCACCAGACCATTGGAAAAAGTCAAAACATAACCCGTCGGCGGGCCCACGTAAGCCGTCAAGCCTGCAACATTCATCATGTCACCCAGATCACCACCAATCATATCACCGGCAACTCCATTAGAATGCACCGCAGGCACCGTGGTGATAGTCACGCCCCCGAGTTTGAGCGAACCGCCAAAACGAACTAACTGTGATGCTTTTGGGTCACCACCTGATGCCATAAGTTTACCCGCAAAAAACTTGGGCATTTCACTGCCTGTAATGATTTTGGCTTGTTTAGCCAATGCAATATTGACACTGCTGGTATTGGGTAAGGCATTAACGGTGGTTGCAGGTTGACCACATTCACCTTCGTTAACAGCGTTTATATGCTGGTTGCCAACATGGTCACCGTGCATGTGGCTAACCAGCACCCCGTCGATCGTACCCAGGCGATTATCGGTTGCACCGGCAACGGTTTGACCCGCGTCATAAAGCAGTCGCGTACCGTCTGGATCTTCAAAAATCAAGGCACGATCACGAGCACAAAACTCGCCGTCGTGACTACCCAGTGGTGTTACCTTTACATTGCTAGCAAATACAGGGCTTGAAACAAAAGACAATAAGATTGCCAATATTGTGCATCGTTTAAGTTGGAATAGAGATATCGTGGTCATTTTAAACTCCTCTGTTGTGGGGGGGGGTATTGGTTAATGCTTCTGGTTAAATACAATCAAAATAAATATTCTACGATATACTTTTTTGTCGCTGAGCTTCTTATTTAAACCGAGGCTTTTCTCCTATTGGTAGGTTATCATTAATGTCTGATTCAGAATGCCATAGGCCTTGGGCTAAGGGTCTTATTTGTATTGTATGATCGGTTAATTTTGGATATTTTTGTTTAAATAAGGCAATATCTCTTTCAGATTTATTACTAATATATGGCAACATTCCATCATCTATCAAACGCATGTGGATATTACCTAAATATACTATTTCGCCTGCTGTCACCTCGAACTTCAAGCTGGTCGGCAGTTTAACAGGAAAATAATTAGTGCTACCACTATTTACATCCCAGTGTGTAAATTTATATTCACCTTCTACCAGTTCTATTGTAAACAGCCTGCCATCCATTCCAATGAATTCGCTCTTTACAAAACCGGGCATAAGCCCAGAAAGATTTTGCTGCCTTGAATGCAATGTTATAGGTTTCGAGCTGTCTGTAACAGACTGCATATAATAACGTGCATAAGCTGAGCCAGATACATCCTGTGTCAAAGAGCCTATAACAACTCCTGTTTGACTGTTTTCAATGAAGTCAAATTCTTTGTTAATATTTGATGTGGCGCATCCTGTTAAAATCATATAGCCAACAAATATTATACTTGTTTTAATATGGGCGGATAGCATGGTTCTTCCTGTAGTCACAAAAAATATTATTTAATCTAATCATAGTTTAGTCAATTATTATTTCTATTTAGTTCAGACATATATACTGGCGCCACCAATGATGAGGCCATTAAGCCAGGCCATGCAAACCAGCTTACTTCTAAAAAACCGCTAACAAATAGTGACTCGATCCTTAACTGTCATTGTTTCCAGTCCAGTTTGGCGCAAGCCCGTAATTTCTACTTTCGTTTTAAATGACTGATACGGTCCAGTACCTGCTGCGATAGCTCTGTAGCCGGTACCTTGTTACGATCGCGCAATGAAATCCTGGATATATAATCGTTCAAGTTATCTTTTGATGCCAGATACTCGAAAATATTATCAGGCTCATATTGCTTAAGTCTCGGATACCTGGGTTTGCGAGAACCCGGGACTATTTCCTGGGCGTCAGCCTTAATACGGCTTATCACAGAATAATGTAAATCCAGGTTTGCAGATGCGGGATGATCCATAAGTGAACGCAAACCGTTACGTAATCGCATAGCATCCAGCACCCTGTATTTTAATGTTTTGGATTCTGTTAACTTATCGTAAACATAAGGCCTGTAATAACCCAGAAACCTGGTATCAAATTCCAGACCATAGTTAGACGCTTCCGAAACCATCCACTTAAAAGAAACATTCGCTAATCCATCATTTACATATCCGCCACCTATATTAGAATGCACACCGGCAAACCAAAGCTGGACCAGTGACTGTCCGCTATGTGCACCCGTCCAGATCTCGGGCTTAAAATCTGCACGTTTCTCATCAATTGCAAGCGCATGCCTGACATGGTTTATACAGGATGCGGGCGTATCCGAAATATGATAGCGACGATGGGCAGAAGTAAACAATTTTGACCCCAGAGCCATAACGCTATCCCAAACCCCTAAAAACTCAATGCTAATTTCATGAAAGGGGTTAAGTTGTTGCTTACCTGCTGTATCCTTATCCAGTCTTTTATTGATTTTATCAACGACCTGCTTAGCAGTCACTTTACCGCTGGACTCCACATAACGACGAAGAAAAACGGGAATATAATAACTGTCTCGCTTCACGGGAAGGCCACCCATCCACTCAATAAACTGGCTTAGCGCTCGAGCACTTGAAGCCCCACGACTGAAACCAAAAACATAGACCTGGTCACCTTGCATATAATTATGTGCCAAAAAGGTAACCGCATCATCAATATTAGATTCAAAACCGGCTCCCCAGCCACCGCCTAATATTTTGTCAAAATACTGTAACATTTTGTTCGAAGGCCCTGGGTACTCAGACATGGCTCCAACACCGGTATCATAGTAGACAATCTGTTCTCTTCCATCGCTTGCCCTGGGTAATACTGCTCGCGCCAGTTTTAACACATTAGACGGCTTAATGACTTTACTGCCATCTTCACGTTCATTTTCAGCATAGGTGTTATTCCATGTGCCATCCAGGCACATTACAAATCGTTTTGAATCCACAAAAATACTCTCTTTATTTGCATTCATACTGATATGCTTGATGGATAATCTATGGTTGTTTCCTGAATTATTGCTCCAATGGCCAGTAGTGTTATACAAGGGCTCTGACGATCATACGGGAGTCACTTTATTGCTCTGTTGCTGGTCTTATATCGCTGACTGACTCGATCCAGGGTTCGAGCCGTTTTCCCATGCTCAACTCAATTTCATAACGCGGCGCAACTGGATCTAAACCATAATTTATATAAGCCTTATCTCCGGTAAATTTTGAAATGAGCGTTGCATATGCTAAAGGCACATGTATTTTTGATATAAATACTCGCTTAATCCTGCCTGTTAATTTTCCTTTATGCCATACTGGCTTCAATTCGCCACGCATTAACATATATTTACTTTTATCGCTGTATTTTTCCATTAATGTTTGTAAATTAAGACCTGCATCAATCACATATAAACGTGAATCAGATAACTGCATACGCTTTAATCGTTTATTTTTATTATCCAGCCTTTTTTCTGACTGCTTATTATTCGGGTCAGCTTGTTGCTGCTTCCCAAGTTCATTAACATCGCTTATTAGCTGTTGCAGATCCCTTTGGTAAGCTGCGCCATCATACTCAAGAACATAAACAACCTCCGTGGAAGTCAGATATTCTGAACGTTCATACGCACTCCTGTTTTCACTGGTGCTGTTTCTAATTGTATCTGTATCAATGCCTAATTCCTTAAGCTTAGCGTCATCTAGCCAGTCTGGAGACCCTATCCGATAATACCCAGCATTATCCTCATCATGCCGACGTAATACAGACCAGTTAATAGAAAGCGTCATTCCACTATTTTCTTTTGTATTTGAATAACCACTGAGAACTGATAATTCTCGCTCTGTGAACACTATATGAGATATATTCTCACCAGAACGGTTATAACTCACACCTGCCAGTACAATGACATTAACCAGTAGCAAAAGCACAGCAGACAAGATGGCAAGCTTAGGCATGTGCTTCTCCTGTAATTTGACTGTGCTGACGAATACGCTTGTAAATAAACAGTAACAATAAAGCAGAAAGTGCTATTACCAGGAAGAATAAATATTTGGGCATGATATCCCACCACCAGTCAAATACTTTTGTATATAAAAACAGCACAAAAAAGGAATTACCTGTATTGACTACATCAGGCCAATGTTTCTTGATACCAATGACGACTAAGCCCGCACTCGCAACAAAGCCCAGCAGCTGATAAAAACCTTCAATAAACGCTTTTGAGAAATCCAGATAGCTCACCACTCCCCAGTTGGAAAGCACCAGCACAGGTATCAGGAACAATAAACAGCCGAATACCCGGTAAATGGGAGTAAAACCACTATACTTTTTCTGTTCAATCCACATGGGTACACTGAATATTATCAATGCCGGTAAAAAAAAGTTTTCAGGTCGTTCGCCCATATATAACCAGTACACACCCGACCAGGAGCCAAAACGCGCAGCAATGAATGAGGCCAAAAACAGAATACCCATCGCTAACAACAGTCGAACATCAAAGGCATAAGCTAATAGAAAGCCGTAAACGGCCCATGCAAGCAAGGCTTTGTCAGATGGTGTGATATTAAATATCTGACCCAACATACTGATATTAAGCACAAAACAGGCAAAACTAACCATAGCCAGCAACTTGGCAAAATAACCTGTCGATTCATATTTCGAAACCCAATAGGTCAATCCGAGAGTCACCAGGGGCGCCATGACCAGCACCGAAACCTGAAACGGTGTAGTTAAATAACCCCAAAACTGATAAAACAGGAAGAACACACTGGCGGCCAAAGCCAGAGCACCCAGAAACGAGGCAATTTTCATCCCCGCTGAAAGCTGTTTCTGCTGATCACTGGTATCGATATCAAACTTATCAGTCAAAGACTTGAGCAAGGACTGGTGATAATGAGACAACGCCTCACGCTGTTGACTATCCAGGGTCAACACCTGATCATCTTCAAGTAGCTTCACTTCATGGTAAAAAGCCTGAACCTGATCCGCACGTTTCTGTGCTATGAGTTTGTTATCCATATTGTTATTTACTCAGAGTGCTACTAAAGTTAAAACTATCATTTGTCACCCGCCTGTTTAATCTGAATCTTACTAAGATATTTATGCGCCCTGGGAGATACTTTTGCAAACTGTAAAATCCAGCCCCGAGCCAGGGGGGAGTAGCGCATAAGTAAAGGCATTCCTAGTAATATCAGAGGCAGTCCAATGGGAATGGGCAGCAAGAAGGTGACTATTCCACTGAGTACGGTTATGGCTCCGATGCCTATGAGTAACCATCTAATCAAAGCCCGCTCCTCCTATAGACCAGGTCAGTTTTCATACTCGGCAGTTGTACCTTTAATTCAATTAGATTATTGTTATTTGCTTTTCGCTTCACGCCGGCGTGTATTAAGTATAAATTCAGTATAGCCATTAGCTTGCTCAAGACCTTTGAAAATAAGATCACAGGCGGCCTGAAACGCGACACTGGTATCAAAATTGGGTGCCATTTTTTTATAGTATGGATCAATACTGTTCTGTAAATCCACTGTTTCTGCCATACGCTGTAAGGTTTCCATCACCTGTTGTTTGCTACATATGCCATGATGCAACCAGTTGGCAATATGCTGACTGGAAATACGCAAGGTGGCACGATCTTCCATCAGCCCAACATCATGAATATCGGGCACTTTAGAACAACCAACACCCTGCTCAATCCAGCGTACGACATAACCCAGAATACTTTGCGTATTGTTGTCAAGTTCCTGTTGAATATCCTGGGCAGTCAAAGGTGTTTGTCCCAGCAACGGAATTTTTAGCATGTCATTATTACTGGCCCGTGGCCGTTGTTTGATTTTGTTTTGCTGCTCAAACACATTCACCTTGTGATAGTGCAAGGCATGCAATACCGCAGCAGTGGGTGAAGGTACCCAGGAGGTATTAGCACCGGCCAATGGATGAGCAATTTTGCTTTGCAACATATTGCTCATTTCATCAGGCATGGCCCACATACCTTTACCAATTTGTGCTCTGCCCTGTAGACCACAGCCCAGACCAATATCAACATTGGCATTTTCGTAAGCGCCAATCCATGGCGTTTCTTTCATCGCAGCTTTGCGCACCATAGGGCCGGCATGCATACTGGTATGGATTTCATCACCGGTGCGGTCAAGAAAACCCGTGTTTATAAATACCACGCGTTCACTGGCCGCACGAATACATTCTTTTAAATTTAACGAGGTGCGACGCTCTTCATCCATGATGCCCATTTTTATGCAGAAGCGTGGTAGTTTCAGAGCGTCTTCTATGTATGTAAAAAGCCTGTTGCTAAAACCGACTTCGTCAGCACCGTGCATTTTAGGTTTAACAATATAAATACTGCCCGTTCTGGAGTTTTTAAACGGCCCTGTGCCTTTAAGATCATGCACGGCAATCAAACTGGTGATGAAACCATCAAGTATGCCTTCAGGAATTTCATCGCCATTTTTATCGAGCACGGCATCGGTGTACATATGATGACCCACATTGCGAATCAATAACAAACTACGACCGGATAAGGAAAATTTCTCACCATTGGGTGCAATGTAATTTCGGTTGGGATTTAAACGGCGCGTCATCATGTTGCCGGATTTTTCAAAGCTGTCGGTCAAGCTTCCATTCATCAGGCCGAGCCAGTTTCGATACACAACAAGCTTATCATCGGCGTCGACTGTGGCGACGGAATCTTCACAATCCTGTATGGTGGTCAGCGCTGCTTCCATGACGACGTCTTTAATGCCAGCCGCATGATGCTTGCCGATAAAATGTTGGCGATCAATTTGCAGCTCAAGGTGCAGGCCGTTGTTGCGTAATAATATGCTGGAAGGATTATCAGTATCACCGTTGTAGCCAACAAATTGTTCCGGCCTTGATAGACAGGTTTGTGCGTCATTGCTTAAATGAATAAGCAGTTGCCCCTGGTCTATGACATATTGGCTGACTTGCTGATGTTGTGCCTCCTGCAGTGTAAATATCTCGTTTAAAAAATCCATAACATAGGCAAAAACTTTGTCACCACGCTCCGAGTTATAGGTTTTACCTAAATCAGCACCGTCGGTTTCTGGGATAACATCGGTGCCGTAAACTGAATTATATAAACTACCCCAGCGCGCATTGGCTGCGTTGAGTGCATAACGGGCGTTGATGACGGGCACCACCAGTTGAGGTCCGGCAAGGCTGCTGATTTCGGGATCGATATTGGCGCTGCTGATAGAAAAATCATCACCTTCGGGTAACAGATACCCGATGTCCTGCAGAAAGGTTTTATAAGCGACGGGATTGTGAGGCTTGCCGGCATGTTGCCGATGCCAGTCATCAATTTTTGCCTGCAACTGATCACGTTGATGCAGCAGGGCTTTGTTCTGTGGGCCCAGTTCGAGCAGACATTGTTCTAATGACTGCCAGAATGCATTGGCATCAATATCGGTGCCGGGAATGATCTCGTTTACGACCAGATCATACAGCACCCGTGCGACCTGAAGATCGCCAACCTTAATACGCTGGCTCATAACTCAAACCTCCTTACCGTTCATATGCTATAGGGCCATGCTATTAATGCGTCATGTTTTAGGCAAGCTCTGATCAAGTCGTGATTGTTTTATGCGGGCTAAAGCGTGCAGATTTTTCCCCAAGTTCGTTGCAATAGAATAACTACCGCCCACCTGGTGAATAATCTAATACTCATCGCAGCCTATTACAACCAGACTTAATCCGAGGCTCCCTAGCTAAGGCTTAACCATACACCTGCCGTGGTAACCACAGCACCACTTCCGGGAAAATAATACAGATCGCCAGACCCAGTGCCTGTAATGCCAGAAACGGTAAGGATGATCGGTAGATCTGCCCCATAGTGACTTCAGGCGGTGCCACACTTTTTAGATAGAACAATGCATAACCAAAGGGTGGACTGATGAAGGACATTTGCATGTTCACCATATAAACCACACCAAACCACAGGGCGAGCTCATCAGGCCGCACGCCGGGTAGGCCAAATACACCATCAAAGCTCATAGTTTGCATCAAGGGAATGAAGATGGGCACGGCCAGCAACAAAATGCCGACCCAGTCGAGGAACATGCCGAGGATAACCAGAATCACCATCATCAGCACCAGCACCCCGTATGGACCGAGACCGGTACCGGCAATGGCTTCATTAACGAATACCTGACCGCCGTTGACCACGTAAAAACCAACGAACAAAGTGGCGCCAAATATTATCCACAATACCATGCCGGTAACACGCAAGGTGGTCATGGCCGCTGAACGAATATTTTCGATGGACAGGCGACGATGCATGGAGGCAACCACCAGGGCACCAAAGGTACCCACACCCGCAGCCTCCACAGGCGTGGCGATACCCGCGAAGATAATACCCAGCACCAGGACCACCAGTATCAGCGGCGCGAACATTTTACTTAGCAATCTAATTTTTTCGCGGTTATCGACGCGTTCTTCTTTCGGCAGTGGCGGACCCCATTCTGGTTTTATAATGGTCGCAATAACCACATAAGTAATATACAGGCCGGACAGAATCAACCCGGGTACCACCGCACCAATGAACAACTCGCCCACCGATTGCTGGGCAATCACCGCAAACAGAATGGCAAGAATGGATGGCGGAATTAAAATACCCAGGGTACCCCCGGCCAGGATGGAGCCACAGGCAATGGTGGGATGATAATTACGCCTAATCATTGCGGGCAAGGCAATCATGCCCATAGTCACTTCAGTGGCACCGATCACACCGCACATGGCGGCCAGCAAGGTCGACGCAATAATGGTGGAAACGGCCAGTCCACCCGGCATGCCACCAAGAATCTTGTAGACCATGTCGTAGAGCTCTTCGATTATGCCGGCACGCTCCAGCATCGAGGCCATAAAAATAAACAGCGGGATTGCCGACAGCTGGTAATTGGTCATCAACGGAAAGATTCGTGATGGCAAAATATTCAACATGGCGGCATCGCCAAACAGGAACAGGAACACACAGGCCAGTCCGCCGGTAACAAAGGCCAGCGGTAAACCTGCCATTAACAGAATCAGCAAGGAGCCGAACATGAGCACGGTGAGCCATACGATATCGATTTCCCATCCCATGGCTTAACCCTCCGGCCTGACTTCAGTATTAAGATCTGCCACAGTGGGTTTAATCACCACGGCAATATCCTTGATCAGTAATGCCAGCCCCTGCAGCAGTAACAATGCGGCACCCAATGACAGGGAAAATTTGATGGGCCAGTACTGAATGCCCCACTCAGATATGGAGACTTCGTTAACTTCATAAGAGTCGTAAAAGAAGGTCCAGCCGGTGACCAGCAGCGTCACCATGAAGATGAAAAAGAATACCGAGGTCAAGGCATCAACCATCGCCTTGCCACGTTTAGGTAAATAATTGTAAACCACATCCACTCGAACATGACCTCCTTCACGTAACACGAAACCACCGGCAATGAGATACTGCATGCCGAACATCAGGAACATGCTTTCATGGGCCCAGTTGGTGGGTGAATTGAAAACATAGCGAGCCATGACTTCATAATAATAAACGAACACCGCTATCACCGACCAGTAAGCAACGAACTCACCGGCCAGTCCATTGATGCGTGAAATCATCCGGTTAAACGCAAAAGGTTCACGTGTATCATCGTATTCGGCTTCCACCTCTGGGCAATGAAATGCCTCATCCGGTGGCGATTGTTCAATTGAGTTACGTTGCCTCACCAGTTTAGGCAGCAGCAGGGCATCGATGAACAGCAGTAACAACATGCTGCCACCGATCAATTGTGAGATGTTATTCCAATGATCGCTGTTGGCCTGCACCTCAACAAGACGGGCTTCAGCTTGAGCTAATTTTTCTTTGCCCAGGCTGAGTTTTTGTTCTGCACCGCGACGGCCTCTTTTAATATCTCTTTCGGCACGCTGTATTTTAAAATCAGCCAGTTTAATTTCGTTAAACACGCCAGACAGTGCATCCCGGGCATCACGCACTTCAATATTAACGAATAACACGGAAGAAAACAGCGCAATGAACGCCAGTGCCCACAGGCTTTTTAAAT
>JBLYYN010000088.1:0-5689 GCA_048550535.1 Gammaproteobacteria bacterium | reverse complement strand
GAATTCAAGATATTCACCAATATCAATTCTGCGATTGTTGATCCCAAGAATTTTTCCGACGACAGTTTTGTCAATGTGGAATCCGATGTCTGCATCATCCCCCCCAATTCATTTGCCCTGGCCCGCACGGTGGAGTTCTTCCGTATTCCGCGCAGTGTACTCACCATCTGCCTGGGTAAATCCACCTATGCCCGCTGTGGCATTATCGTCAATGTCACACCACTGGAACCGGAATGGGAAGGTCACGTGACCCTGGAGTTTTCCAACACTACACCCCTGCCGGCGAAAATTTACGCCAATGAAGGCGTGGCTCAAATGCTATTTCTGGAGTCCGATGAAGTCTGTGACACCTCATATCGTGATCGAGGTGGCAAATATCAGGGGCAGACTGGAGTAACTTTGCCCAAGGCCTGATCTATTCATCAGCTTATGCTAAATATATAGGTGTGAAACTAATCAGAGGCTCCTGAAAGGACACTACCTTGTTAAGCCTGGAAAAACTGATACAGAGAAGCGATAAGCTCGGTACCCTGCCGGCTATCGTGAACCGGATTTTTGAGGTGATGGATAACCCCAAATCCACGGCTACCCAGATTGGCCGTATCATCAATGATGACCCCGCGTTGACAGCTCGATTGCTCAAGCTGGTGAATAGTCCGTTTTATGGTTTTGCCTCCAAAGTGGATACGGTGTATCGAGCCATAGCCCTGATCGGCCATCAGGAGCTGCGCAGCGTAGTGCTGGCGACTTCGGCGGTGAAAATTTTTGAAGGTATTCCTTCTGATCTGGTCAGTATGCCGACCTTCTGGCGGCGCAGTTTGAATACGGCCGTGGTATCCCGGGTGTTGGCCGCATTTCAGCGACGCAAGGAAATCGAACGTTATTTCATTGCCGGCCTGCTGCACAATATTGGCTCACTGGTTCTGTATTTACAGATGCCGGATGAAATGAACAAGGCTCTGGCTATGCAACAAGAGGAGCATGTCCCTCTGTGGCAGGCAGAAGACCAGCTAATGAGTTTTAATCATGCCGATGTAGGTGGCGCTTTGTTGAAAAAATGGAATTTGCCGCCTGTGCTGTACCAGGCGGTGACGTATCACCTGTATCCGGAAGATGCGCCGGAAATTTATCGGGATACTGCGATGCTGGTGCATCTGGCCAGCCAGATCGAAAGCGAAGTCATCGAGCCACTGGCCCAGGGTCGTGAACCTGGAGAAATTGAGCCTGAGATATGGCAGGCGAATAATCTATCCAGTGATATTCTGCAGACGGTGCTGGAAAAGGCCGAGCAGCAGTATTCGGCCTCCAAAGATATATTCCTCAGCTAATCTGATACATTTCTAAATAAAAGTTTTGCCACAGAGTCGCAGAGAGCACAGAGCGTTTATGCGCTTTGGGTGCAAAGAGTGTTTATTAGAATTTATTTCTCAGTGGACTCCGCGGCTCTGTGGCAGGTTTTTAATATAATACGAATAACAGCTCAATTTATGTTAAATATTGCAGATCATCCTTAACGCAGTGAGATGATGGGCCAGTCTCGATCACTGGCAAACTGGCGAAGTTGTGTATCTGGATCGACCGCAATCGGGTTTTTTACAATCTTTAGCAGCGGAATATCATTGTGGGAATCACTGTAAAACCAGCTGCCTTCCAGGTTCATATCATGTTGTATCATCCACTCCTGTAGTCGGGTAACCTTGCCCTGCTGGAAGCAGGGTGTACCCGCGACCTTTCCGGTATAGCTATTGCCCTTTTTTTCCGGCTCAGTGGCCAGCAGATTGTCGATGCCGAAGGCTTCTACAATTGGCAGGGTGACGAAGCTGTTGGTGGCGGTGATGACGGCTAATGTGTCACCGGCCTGGCGGTGTTTGTCGATGAGATCGAATGAGGCCGGGCTCATGATGGGGCGGATTTTCTCCTGCAGAAACTGTTGCTGCAAGCGGCGCAGAGTCTCTGGTTCGTTATCCTTCAGGGGTTTCAGGGAAAAACTCAGGAATTCAAAGATATCCAATGTACCCTGATTGTATTCATCCATAAATCGCTGGTTTTCCCGCTCGTAGGCAACCTTGTCGACTATGCCCTGCTCAGCCAGAAAGCAGCCCCAGAGATAATCGCTGTCACCGGCCAGCAGTGTATTGTCCAGATCGAACAGGGCCAGGGCCATAAAGTCTCCTTGGTTTTGGGTATACCGTTATAAAAAGTGTCTATAGTTAAATAGGCAAGTCTGGTATTGTACAATTAGATATATTAGAAACTAGTATTTTTCATCAGATAACACGAATATACGGTACTCAGGAATAGGTCAGTGATTGATTCAGACGGATTTCGTCCTAATGTCGGCATCATTTTAAGTAACCCGCAAGGCAAAGTCTTCTGGGCGCGTCGCTTTGGGCAGGATGCGTGGCAGTTTCCCCAGGGCGGTATCCAGAATCATGAGACGCCGGATGAGGCCATGTATCGTGAACTGTTTGAAGAAACTGGGCTGTTACCCGAGCATGTGAAACTGATGGGCAAAACCAACAGCTGGTTGCGCTATCGATTGCCAAAACGAATGATTCGAAAAAACACCAGCCCGGTGTGCATCGGCCAGAAGCAGATCTGGTTTATGCTCAAACTCACCGGTTCCGAGCAGGATTTTAATCTTGGCATTATGGAGCAGCCAGAATTCGATAACTGGTGCTGGGTGGATTACTGGCAGCCAATGAGTGAAGTGGTGTTTTTCAAACGCAATGTGTACAAACGGGCTTTGTCCGAGTTGGAACATCTGGTGTTAGATCGGGTAAGGAAAAATTCCCAATTGGGCTAAAGCTGAGTCTTAGCAACGGCTATTTAAACCGGGCGTACTATCGCCAGTATTACGATAGCAAATAGCAACAGTACCGGAAATTCGTTAAGCCAGCGAAACCAGACATGGTTGCGACGGCTTTCATCGTTGGCAAATACCTTAAGCAGATGGCCACAGTAAAAATGGTAAGCCACCAGGATACTCACCAGTAATAATTTAATCTGCATCCAGAGTTGCGTATAGAGCTGGAAATCTATCATTAACCATAAACCCAAACCAACGGTCAGCCACATGAAGGGAGTGACGAAGCGATATAGTTTACGCTCCATAATTTTAAATCGTTCATTACCTGCCTGGTCTTCAGTCATGGCATGATAAACAAACAGTCGAGGAAGATAGAATAAACCGGCGAACCAGCTGACCATGAAAATGATATGAAAGGCTTTAACCCATAACATGTAAACTATCCTTGCGCCGTGTTGAGAAAACGGCATCTTAACGCGATAATATTGGCCTGCAAAGGAATTAAGCTATTCTGTATTGCACTAAGAAAGTCTATACTCAACGGCCGTTTTCTTTAAACAGCAAAAAATTGCCGTAACTTTTAATATTTGATGAGGTGATGAATGATTAATGTCGGCATAGTTGGTGGGACGGGGTATACAGGCGTGGAATTAATTCGCCTGCTGGTTAGCCATCCGGAAGTGGAGTTGTCTGTCATTACTTCTCGTGGTGAGGCCGGTAATCGGGTAGCCGATATGTTTCCCAATCTACGTCGTCATGTAACGCTCAATTTCCAGATTCCAGG
Organism: Gammaproteobacteria bacterium; assembly: GCA_048550535.1. Classification (GTDB taxonomy): domain Bacteria; phylum Pseudomonadota; class Gammaproteobacteria; order SZUA-229; family SZUA-229; genus CBDULX01. The sequence continues at coordinate 2,096 of JBLYYN010000088.1, read as the reverse complement.
CCTGGAAGTGTTACGGGACTGTGATGTGGTGTTTTTTGCAACTCCTAACGGTACTGCCATGGGCATGGTGCCTGAGTTGCTGGAAGCCGGTGTCAAAGTCATCGATTTAGCCGCCGATTTTAGACTTAAGGATCCAGCGCAATGGAAGCAGTGGTATGGTCTAGAACATACCTGTCCGGAAGTACTCGCAGAAGCTGTATACGGTATGCCGGAGTTGAATCGTAATGCTATAAAGTCTGCCCGTATTGTAGCCAATCCTGGTTGTTATCCCACAGCTGTGACTCTTGGGCTAGCGCCTTTACTGGAGCAGGGTCTGGTCGATGATCAGCATTTGATCGCTGATGCAAAGTCCGGGGTGAGCGGTGCCGGGCGTGGGGCTAATGTTGCAACATTGCTGGCTGAAGCATCTGAGAACTTCAAGCCCTATGGGGTGGATGGTCATCGTCATCTGCCTGAAATTAAACAGAATTTGGCTGGCATCAGTGGGCACCCAGTAGGTTTGACTTTTGTGCCACATCTCACACCGATGATCAGAGGAATTGAAGCCAGCCTGTATGCGGTTATACAATCCGCGGACACTGATTTGCAGATGTTGTATGAGACACGTTATGCCGATGAGCCTTTTGTGGATGTGCTGCCGGCAGGCGCCCTGCCTGAAACGCGTAGCGTCAAGGGTTCCAATATGTGTCGTATTTCGGTGTTCCGTCCCCAGCAAGGAGACACCCTGGTGATTTCATCGGTGATCGATAACCTGGTAAAAGGTGCGGCCGGCCAGGCGATTCACAATATGAATATCATGTTTGGCCTGGATGAAACGAGCGGTATCGATCAAGTGGCTCTGTTGCCTTAGATAATCGATGTTGAGTATGAATATTAAGAGGCAAGGATAGTTAATGAAATTGGGTTCATATCCAGTACATAATCGACGATTGATTTCGATTCAAAGACCGTATCTATGGTTATTGTCATTACTGGTGATTATTGCAGTTCTTGTACTGGCCTTCTTGATGACCTTTGAATATGGGCGTCAGGCTGCAGGGTTTGTGCAGTCTGACACCGATGAGCAAATAGCCTTTTTGCAACAACAGATCGTTGACCTGAGTGAGCGTAATGATGACCTGTTACGACAGAATGCCAAGCTGGTACGAGGCCATAATATTGATAAGGATGCCGGCAGTCAGGTTAATAGAACCCTGGCGGATGCTCAGTCACAAATACTGGAAATGAAAGAGGAATTGACGTTTTATCGGAGTATAGTGACGCCGAATAAGTCAAAACGATCGATTGTGGTTAAAAAGGTGCAGTTAGTCGCAGAATCTGCTGGCAGATATAAGTATAAAGTCGTTTTGATTCAGGATGGACGCCAGGATGTGGCGGTACGTGGTCAGGTTGAGTTTTCTTTTGAAGGAGAGCAGGTCGATGGCACAGTTGTTAGACTGGATCTGCCGACAGTCTCTGTAAAGAAAACAAGCAAGCGCCAGAAATTTGGATTCAAATATTTCCAGAATTTCGAAGGTAGTATTCGAATTCCGGAAGATTTTACACCCATAACGATGTTTGTACGTGTACTGCCGAGTAGCTCTCGAGTACCCAGGGTCGAAGAAGTCTTGGCCTGGGATGATATTTTGTCTGGAGGAGAATAGGTTAATGTGGGGCAAACCGAAAACTAAAGCAAGTAAAATTGAAACACTGATAGGTAATACCATTGAAGTGCGTGGTGATCTGATTTTCAGAGGCGGATTGCATGTGGATGGTAAGATTATCGGCAATGTAATCGCGGAAGATGGCACTGATTCTATGCTGATATTGAGCGATCATGGCAGTATTGAAGGTGAAGTGCGCGCCCCTTTTGTAATACTGAACGGTGAGGTTATTGGTGATGTATATGCCGCGGAACGGGTTGAATTGTCTAACCGGGCCCAGGTGAATGGTAATGTTTTTTATAATTTGCTTGAAATGGCTATGGGTGCCGAGGTTAATGGTAGCCTGGTTCATTGTAAAAATGAGAAAAAATTGCTTGAACATCAACAAGATAGCGCTAGTTCGATAGAAAATTTAGATTCAGGGTCAGATATCAAAGTAAGCTGAAGAGGGTT
>JBLYYN010000087.1:0-4474 GCA_048550535.1 Gammaproteobacteria bacterium | reverse complement strand
TGGTTTCTGATTTACAATCAATGAAAGAAAATAGAACGTTGATTAAGTCATTCTTCAGAAATGATTCTGTATCCTTTGCTGCGGCCTAGTTAGTATACTGGAAAAGAATCAGTTTATTGAGTCGATTCTCAATTTTACGCCGGACCTGCTTTATCTCTACGATATTATTGAACAGAAAAATGTATACAGTAACAAAGGCATACAAGTTGTGCTGGGCTATTCTGTCGACGAAATACAGGCTATGGGCAGTGACCTGATGCCCTGTCTCATGCATCCGGGCGATTTTCAGGACTACTGCGAAAAGACCTATCCGATTTATAGTACAACACCAGACAATACAGAAATTACTCATCAATATAGATTTAAACATAAAGATGGAGAATGGCGCTGGCTCGATTTTTGTGAGTTTATTTATTCACGAGAACCGGATGGTAGTCCTCGACAGATATTCGGGGTGGCTCAGGACGTTACTGAGAAGCTGTCCCTGGAAGAGCAGTTACGCCATATTCAGAAAATGGAAGCTGTTGGCAGATTAGCAGGCGGAGTGGCCCATGATTTTAATAATCAACTGGGTGTGATTCTCGGGTATGGTGAAAACCTTATAGGAAAATTACACGATAGTGATCCATTACAAAAAGATGCCAAAGAAATCGTAGCCGCTGGAAAACGTTCGGCTGCATTGACGCGACAGCTGCTCACATTTAGCCGTAAACAAACACTGCAGTTCAAGCTTATTGATCTGAACGATCTAATTCGTAACCTGGATAAAATGTTGCGACGTCTGATTGGGGAAGATATTCAGCTGGAGCTTAAACTGTCGCACAATCCAGTAATAATTAATGTTGACCTGGTGCAAATCGAACAGGTGATCCTGAACCTTGCGATTAATTCTCGTGACGCAATGCCCCAGGGTGGTGAGCTAATAATCGAAACTTCCTGTACGGATCTTGATGAAAGTTATGCTACTAAGCATGATGGCGTGGTGCCTGGACACTACGTACTGCTTACCGTATCCGATACCGGTTGCGGCATGGATGAGGAAACACTGTGTCGAATATTTGAGCCCTTTTTTACAACCAAGGGACTGGGTAGAGGCACAGGGCTGGGGCTTGCTACTGTGTACGGTATTGTCAAACAGTCTGGCGGTAGCCTGCGGGCATACTCCGAACCCGGAAAGGGAACGACATTCAAGATATATCTTCCTTTGATAGAAGGTGTTGTAGAGACTGAGAAAGTTAAACTCACAGAAAAAATTTATAACGGACAAGTAGAACATATCCTGTTGGTGGAGGACGATGATTCTTTACGCACTTTATTTACAATAATGTTATCTGAAATTGGTTACCAGATAACGACTGCTGCAAATGGAGATGAGGCTTTATTGCTGGTAGAGGAAAAAGGGCTCAGGCCCGACTTAATGATTACGGATGTGATCATGCCAGGAATGAGCGGCTCGGTGTTGATTGATCGACTGAGTAAAACCATGCCAAATCTGAAATTTATCTATATGTCAGGCTATACAGACGACTCTATTTCTCATCATGGCGTGCTTGATTCGGATACACCGTTTATCCAGAAACCTTTTAATACTGAAGATATTATTGCAAAAATAAATGAAGTTATGGCGGCAGGTGATAAATAGAATAAAAGAAGAGTAAAATTGGACAGGTTGAACCCCCCCATTATAATTTAGCATGGCAGTTACACAGAATTATTTACAGGCTCAACACAGTTTCCGCTAATATTAGAAACAATTGTATCCCAAGGGCATAAAGGATCTGACCCTGAGCCTTGCCACTTCCTTAAGCTGGGTTCTCTATTTATTACTCCCTATTTATTCTATGTATTTTAAATATTCAAAATAACAATTATCCCTTCTGCACATGACAGCTTATCAGGCACAAAAAAAGCACGGCGAACCGTGCTTTCTGTTGCTTTTAATCGCCTGCTTTTATTTCAAACCGTTATCAATGGCTCGAACCAGTTCACCATCAGTGGTATCACCACTCAACTCCCAGAAAAATGCACCGGTTAAACCCTGTTGCTTAACATAGTCCATTTTGCCGCTGATCGTTTGAGGTGTATCGTAGCTCCACCAGTTATTACCGCAGTGCGCGTAAGCGGTTCCAGCAACTAAACCATTTGCAGGACACTGAGTCTTCAGAACTTTATAATCATTAATGCCTGCCTCATATACACCTTGTGCGGCACCTGTTGCGCTACCACCTGGTGCACTTTGTGAAACACCAGTCCAGCCACGCCCATAGAAGCCGATACCTAAGAGGATTTTCTCCGCGGGTACGCCCAGACTCTTCAACACCTGAATGCCTTTATCAGAATAGAAGCCTTCAACTGGAATGCCTGCATAGTTAGTCAATGGCGAATGTGGTGCTGTAGGCCCCTGAGGATTAAACGCACCAAAGTAGTCATAAGTCATCAACATATAGAAGTCGACGTACTGAGAAGCACCACCATAATCAGCTGCACGTAGTTTGGTTTCTCCTGCACCAATTGCAGAGGTCACTAACTGATTACCAAAGCGAGCACGTAACGCCGCCATCAGATTACGGTAACCATCGAAGCCACTGTTATCACAGGTCAGACCACATTCATTCGGGTATTCCCAGTCAATATCAATACCATCGAACACACCTGCCCAACGTGGATCATTCACCAGTGAGTAACAGGAATCAGCAAATGCCGCCGGATTTGCCGCGGCTTCACTAAAGCCCCGCGACCATGTCCATCCGCCAAATGACCAGACAATTTTCAGGTTCGGGTACATGGCTTTCAGACGCCTAAACTGACCAAAAGAACCACGAAGTGCTCCTGCCTCCCAGGTATCCGCAACACCGTCAACACTATCTGCAGCACTATATGCCTTATCATAATCCGCATAAGAGTCACCAATAGCACACCGACCGTTAGTTACATTACCAAAGGCATACACGATGTGCGTGAGCTTCTCTGCTGAGCCACTGGTATGAATATTTTTCACATGATAGTTACGACCGTATACGCCCCACTCTGCAAAATACCCAATCACTTTATGGTCACCCACTGTTTGTGGTGGTGGAGGTGGATTCGTTGAACCATCTGAAATAGATGCATAGGTAGTGGCTGTGGTGGTAGCGCCATTATTATCAGTGACGACCAGCGTCACAGGATAACTACCGGCAGCCGCGTATTGATGAGCTGGGTTCATATCATTGCTTGACTGGCTGTCACCAAAATCCCACTGATAAGACGTGATAAAACCGTCTGAATCACTTGAACCAGTGGCACTCATCGCGACAACATCACCAACAACTGCGGTGTATGGTCCATTTGCGTTAGCAACGGGTGCCTGATTAGCCGGTGGGTTTGGCGTTGTACTGTCACATGGCCCCTGTAACTTCCACTCCTGCCACTCACCCGAATGCGTGTCAGGGCTTTGATTCAGTGTCCACCAGGCCGCTTCATAAAGATTATTGGCCTGAGTGGCTTTATCGCCTCCTAAATATACCTTGCTCGGATCCCATTCAGCAACGCCACTGCAATCGAGAGCCATAGCGCCAGACGAAACGACCAGAGAGGTTATAGCTATCAACCAACGAAGGCGTCGATTCATTATTGTTGTTATCATGTGTTTTACCTTTTATTGTTTAAGTTTTCTTTCCCTGCACTGTGTAGTGATCAACCGAAGCTGACTACATGGAAGATAAAGAATTTAAGGTAGCGGTGACCAATTAGAATCATTGAGCATTTCAAATATCTTCATTCCTGTTGTCGATTTTCACCGTTTTGCCCGGGTAACCAGACAAAGCACACCTTAAAAACGGACACTATCTCCCCGCTCACAAAACATCCAGGAAGCCGTTATCAAACACATCAAAACTAGACTTTTTCCCTATTGAAAATATTACATGTTGATAAAATGCAAATAATCGGGGTCACCCTAAGCCAGTAGCTGTCAATAGACAATAAACTATCAAAGTATAAATATTTTACGTTTATTTATAAAAACACAGGCTTTACTCAACGCACCCGTTATTTCAAAGTTGTTGGTTCTTTCTCAATAGCTGAGCTGCACCAGTCACCCCTCAGGTTCAAGGCAATAACCGTCTTATCGACTTTTGGTTATGCCCCTGGATCTAATGAGCCGCAGAAAATCGTCGGTTCCAAGCGGCATCCAATGGATTTGTTACAGAGTCCTGGTTTAACCACACCCCAATTTTGGTTCATTACTTCATTCAAGTCTGTTATGGAAATAACTGATTCGATTTAAAAGGCATATTATCCCTCATGACATAATAGCTGGCTCTTGCCAATTTGTGTGCTAATGCTTTACGCGCAACAATAACATTCAAATTGCTTTGGATGGATAGAAATAGATTTTGGTCAGTAATATCCAATAACAAATCATCAGGACATTTCTTAATATCCTGGCTTCTTAGTCGCAAGCCCATGCTGCGCCAGTATTGAGCCTGTGCGC
>JBLYYN010000086.1:0-44219 GCA_048550535.1 Gammaproteobacteria bacterium | reverse complement strand
GGAACGGAGACCGAGAACAATGCCTGGACGATGTTCATGGAAGAACAAGTGTCTCGTGAGGGCATGGATAGCCCGAAAAGACTCAATTGTCGAGAAATCTTAATTTTAATAGTTGCGTAAATATCAAGCATTTAAGATCCCTCTATTTCAGTCGGGATGACATATTATGAATTATTCAGGGGTTCCCTAGGATACAGTGTCTTTGAACCACTAGATTAACGCTACAATCATGCGGGAATGACGCCAGACAGAGTCTTCGGGTTGGTCACAAGCTGCATTGTATATTTTACGAAAATATTTTCTTTTGCATAAAAAAACCCCAGACCTTTCAGTAATGGGGCTTTAGGCATCCACCAGGGAACCTCTGATTAAGTTAACGCTTTACAAAAGAAGGTGGCCATTTTTATCATTTTTACTACCCATCTATTTTTTCGGTGCATAGATGTCGGTGCAAACACCCTCCATCACCTCGGTAGCAAAATTCAGTGTTTCCGACAGAGTTGGATGGGGATGAATAGACAAACCGATATCATCCGGCTCTGCGCCCATCTCAACCGCCAGTACCGCTTCGGCAATCAACTCACCGGCATTCTTACCTAAAATACCTGCACCCAGAATACGATGGCTTTCCTTATCGAATAATACCTTGGTCATGCCCGCCTCGGCTCCCACGGATAAGGCGCGACCACTGGCCGCCCAGGGAAATACTCCTTTTTCATAGGCCACGCCATCAGCCTTGAGCTGATCTTCAGTTACGCCACACCAGGCCACTTCAGGATCTGTGTAGGCCACCGATGGAATAGTGCGAGCATCGAAATAACTCTTCATACCCGCAATCACTTCTGCTGCCACCTTGGCTTCATGGGTAGCTTTGTGAGCCAGCATGGGTTGGCCCACCACATCACCGATGGCGTAAATATGATCGATGTTGGTTTTCTGCTGTTTATCCACCGGGATAAAGCCCTGTTCATTCACCAGCACACCGGCTTTATCGGCATCTATCAGTTTACCGTTAGGTGAACGACCAATGGCCACCAGCACGTTGTCGAAGGAATCCTGTTCTGGTGCACCCTTGCCTTCAAACTTACACACTATGCCATTCTTGGCTGGGGTAATTTCGCTCACTTTGGTGTTCACGAAAACATTTTCGTAACGTTTCTTCAGCATTTTCTCAAACGGACGAATCAGGTCTCGATCGGCGCCGGGAATCAATCCTGGACTTAGTTCAACCACCGTCACCTGAGCGCCCAGAGCATGGTAAACCGTGGCCATTTCCAGACCAATGATACCGCCGCCCACGACCAGTAAGCGCTTCGGAATGTTATGCAGTTCAAGAGCATCGGTGGAATCCCATACTCGCTCATCGTCCCAGGGCACGAAAGGCAGCTTGGTCACCGATGAACCCGCGGCAATGATGCAGTTTTCAAACTGAACCGTCTTCTTGCTGCCATCGTCGGCTTCCAGCTCGATACTATGGCTGGAGCTGAAACGACCGTATCCCTGAACCACTTGCACTTTACGTTGCTTGGCCAGTTGCTTAAGGCCGCCGGTCAGTTTACCGACAACCTTGTTTTTGTGGGCTCGAAGTTTGTTGTTATCAATTTTCGGCTCCTTGAATTCCACACCCAGCTCGGAAAATTCACGGGCCTCATTCACCACTTCGGCCACATGCAACAGGGCCTTGGAGGGGATACAGCCCACATTCAAGCAAACCCCACCCAGATAAGGATCTTTTTCGATCAATAGCACTTTTTTACCCAGATCCGCGGCACGGAACGCAGCGGTATAACCTCCCGGGCCTGAACCCAGCACTACCAGCTCGGCATTGATGTCGGCCTTGCCATCGAAACTGGCGGCCTGTGGTGTCTGTTGTGTAACCACAGGCTCTGGCTCGGCCGCTGCTGCCACAGGAGTATCTGCCATGGCTGCCGGCGTTTCCGTTGCTGCAGCTTGTACTGTGTCCAGGGTCAGAATCACACTACCTTCGGCGACCTTATCACCCACATTTACCTGCACAGAAACCACTTTACCCGCCTCGGGTGATGGGATTTCCATACTCGCCTTGTCCGACTCCACCGTAATCAGGGAGTCTTCCACCTCAATGCTATCGCCGGCGGACACCAGCACCTCGATGATTTCGACTTCCGCAAAATCACCAATGTCGGGAACCTTGATTTCAATTGTACTCATCATTGAATCTCGTTTGTTAACAACAGCCCGTGGCTCGATAAATCTGGCGACGGGCTATCTGGAACATAATTAATCTGAATGGAACCTGAGCCTACAACAGCAGACGACGGGCATCGGCCAATAAATGGCTGAGGTATCTGGCAAACCTGGCTGCGGCCGCCCCATCAATCACCCGGTGGTCATAGGACAGAGACAGCGGGCACACCAGGCGTGGTTCGAACTCCTTACCATTCCACACCGGTTTCATATCGGCTCTGGACACACCAAGAATGGCGACTTCGGGCGCATTCACAATGGGCGTGAACTTGGTACCGCCGATGCCGCCCAGGCTGGATATAGAAATACAACCGCCCTGCATATCGGAAGGCTTGAGTTTTTTCTCACGCGCCTTAACCGAAATCTCTTTCAGTTCCCGTGAAATATCCACCAGAGTTTTCTGATCCACATTACGCACCACAGGCACCACCAGACCATCGGGCGTGTCTACAGCAACACCAATGTGGCAGTATTTCTTCATAATCAGGTTTTCGCCACTGACATCCAGTGAGGAATTGAAACGTGGGTAACGCTTCAATGCCACCGCCATGGCTTTCATGATGAATGACAGCATGGTGAACTTGACGCCCTGATCGGCATATTCCAAATTCGACTGTTTGCGGAAGGCTTCCAGATCGGTAATATCCGCTTCTTCAAATTGAGTCACATGGGGAATGCTCACCCAGTTACGATGCAGGAACTTGCCGGTGAGCTTGTTGATCTTGGTTAAGGGATGGCTTTCGATGTCTCCAAACAGGCTGAAATCGATCTCTGGCATCGGCTCTATACCCAGTGCAGCACCTCCAGAAGCGGCTGCCACTGGCTGACTCAAAGCCTGTTTCACAAAGCTTTGCACATTCTCTTTGAGGATACGACCGTTGCGACCGGAACCGGTCACGCTACCCAGGTCAACGCCCAGTTCACGGGCAAACTTGCGCACGGCCGGTGACGCATGAGCCTTAGTAAACGCCACTTCATCGATCTGTGCCGTAGGTGAAGGCCTGCTGGCCGATGCAACGGGTGCTGGCGTGGCCGGCTCTGCTGCTTTTGCTGGCTCAGCTTCGACAACCACCGGGGCTGGCTCTGCTGGTTTTTCTTCCACCACAGCGGCAGTATCGCCCGCTTCCAGAACCAATATGACAGCCCCTTCGGTAATCATATCGCCCACCTTGGCCTTCACTTGTTTAACCACACCGGAATGACTGGATGGGATTTCCATGCTGGCCTTGTCAGACTCCAGGGTAATCAAGGAGTCTTCGACATTGACGGTATCGCCCGGCGATACCAGAACTTCTATGATTTCCACTGCATCGAAATCACCGATGTCGGGAACTTTCACTTCAACCATTTCACTCATGGTTTCAACTCCAAAAATTCATTCATGTTATGCCTGAAATCAGGCATGTACCGGATTGATTTTTTTCGCATCAATACCGTATTTATCAATCGCTTCCTGAACCTTAACCGCCGGCAGTTGACCTTCATCGGCCAGCGCCTTGAGCGCCGCCACAGTCACGTAATAACGGTTGACTTCGAAGTGCTTACGCAACTTTTCACGGGTGTCGGAACGACCAAAGCCATCGGTACCCAGTACGTAATAATCCGCAGGTAACCATTTACGAATCTGATCGGCGTAGGCGCGGTTATAATCGGTGGCCGCAATGGCCGGGCCGCGACGGTCTTTGAAGCATTTCTCGATATAAGATACCTTAGCGTCTTCCAGCGGATGCAACATGTTCCAGCGATCCACATCCTGGGCCTCACGACTCAGTTCGCTGAAGCTGGTAACACTCCAGATGTCGGCATCTATGGCCCAGTCCTGATCCAGCAACTCACTGGCTGCGATCACTTCGCGCAGGATGGAACCGGATCCCAGTAACTGAACTTTCTTGCGACGTTTACCACCGCCTTTAAACTGGTACATACCCTTGATGATGCCTTCCTCGGCACCCTTGGGCATATCCGGGTGGGCATAGTTTTCATTCATCACTGTGATGTAATAGAACACGCTTTCCTGTTCTTTATACATGCGACGCATGCCGTCCTGCACAATCACCGCCAGCTCATAGGCAAAGGTGGGGTCGTAACTGACACAGTTAGGAATGGTGGCCGATACCAGCAGGCTGTGGCCGTCCTGATGCTGTAAACCTTCACCGGCCAGGGTAGTACGACCGGCAGTGCCGCCCATGAGGAAACCACGGGCCTGCAAATCACCCGCTGCCCAGGCCAGGTCACCGATACGCTGGAAACCAAACATGGAATAATAGATATAGAACGGCACCATGTTCACACCATGGTTACTGTAAGACGTGGCGGCCGCCAGCCAGGAACACATAGAGCCAGCCTCGTTAATGCCTTCTTCCAGAATCTGACCGGTTTTGTCTTCCTTGTAGAACATCACCTGGTCTTTATCCTGAGGCGTGTATAACTGTCCCACCGAAGAGTAAATACCCAGCTGGCGGAACATACCTTCCATACCGAAGGTACGGGCTTCATCCGGAACGATGGGCACCACATATTTACCCATTTTTTTATCACGGGTAAGCAGAGTCAGCAAACGGACAAACGCCATAGTGGTAGACATTTCACGGTCACCACTACTCTTCAGCAAGCTATCAAACGCCGATAACTTGGGCACTTCCAGAGGCGCCGCCAGGTGTTTACGCACCGGCATGGAACCACCCAGGGCATCCCGCCTCTGTTTCATGTATTTGACTTCGTCACTGTCCTCGCCCGGATGATAATACTTAGCCTGGGCCGCGTCTTCATCAGACAGGGGTATATTGAAACGGTCTTTGTAAGCCACCATTTCATCTTCGGCCAGTTTCTTCTGCGAATGGGTTCGCATCTGACCTTCACCGGCAGACCCCATGCCATAGCCCTTAACGGTATGGGCCAGGATAACGGTCGGCTGGTCAACGGTATTGACCGCTTCATTATAAGCCGCATAAACTTTGTGTGGGTCATGGCCACCCCGGTTCAGGCGCCAGATGTCATCATCGGACATGGTCGCTACCATGGCTTTCAGTTCCGGGTATTTGCCAAAGAAGTGCTCACGCACAAAGGCACCGTCTTTGGATTTGTAGTTCTGGTATTCACCGTCCACCGCTTCCATCATGCGGCGTTTTAGCAGACCATCATTGTCCCGGGCCAGCAACGGATCCCAGTAGCTGCCCCAGATCACTTTCAGTACATTCCAGCCCACGCCACGGAACACGGCTTCCAGTTCCTGGATGATCTTGCCATTGCCACGCACCGGACCGTCCAGGCGCTGCAAATTACAGTTCACCACCCAGATCAGGTTATCCAGCTTCTCCCGGGCCGCCAGTGAAATGGCGCCCAGGGTTTCCGGCTCATCCACCTCACCGTCACCGATGAAACACCAGACCTTGCGGTCACGGGTATCGGCCAGACCACGATCCTGCATGTATTTCAGGAACCGTGCCTGATAAATCGACTGGATGGGGCCCAGGCCCATAGATACGGTAGGGAACTGCCAGAAATCCGGCATCAACCAGGGATGGGGATAGGAAGATAGTCCACCACCATCGACTTCCTGACGGAAATTTTCCAGCTGTTCTTCCTTTAAACGACCTTCCATGAAGGCGCGAGCATACATACCTGGCGCCGAATGGCCCTGGAAAAATATCAGGTCACCACCATGTTCATGGGTCGGTGCACGCCAGAAATGATTGAAACCAATATCATACAGCGTCGCCGACGAAGCAAAACTGGCGATATGGCCACCCAGCTCAGAGCTCTTACGGTTGGCACGTACCACCATAGCCGCTGCATTCCAGCGAATCAGGGAACGGATTCGGTGTTCCATGCTGTTATCGCCGGGAATAGCCTTCTGTAAATGGGTGGGTATGGTATTCACATAGGCCGTATTGGCCGAATGTGGCAGATTGGCGCCGGAACGGCGTACTTTATCGATCATCTGCTCTAGAATGTAATGGGCGCGTTCCACGCCTTCGGTTTCAAGTATTGCGTCCAGCGCCTCCAGCCATTCCTGGGTTTCCTGCTGATCGATATCTTGTTCCTGAATCTGGGATGTCATAATTTCACTCCTGGTTCTAAGCCAGTGTTCACTCAATAGTGTAGGCGAATATTCGTGGTAAGCGCCCTGAAAAACAAGCCTTCGTTTACAAGGTTTAAATTATTTACTTATTTTTCAATAACTTATAAAGCTCAAATAAATTAGACAGTAATAATAGTACATTTCGACTGTTTTTATTAGTCATTTTTCTGAAATTTGCGGCATTTATCATCAGCCTTAGGCTTATGAACAAGTTCATTTCACCTGCGTAGTAGCAGCCGTCAACATCCATTGAGGCGCTTCAAAAATTGCCTGTCATGGAAAAATCACTAAAACATAACCCTTCGTTCATATAGCTCACCCATACTTTTTCCAACTCTTAGAACAGGTGAATACTGATGCGTATAGCGCTGGTCACTGAGACCTACACCCCGGAAATTAACGGGGTGGCTAAAACCCTGGCTCGCCTGGTGGATGAGCTCAAGACCCGTGGTCACGGTATACACCTTGTGCGACCACGACAGAAAACCGATACGGCAGTTAAGGATAATGATCTGACACTGGTGAGAGGTCTGCCCATACCCGGTTATCCGGGTATGCAATTTGGTCTGCCTGCTACACAGAGATTAAAAAAAGCCTGGGCCCAACAAACCCCGGATATTGTTTATGTAGCCACCGAAGGACCACTGGGGCGATCCGCAGTACAGGCGGCCAATGCTGCCGGTATCCCGGTACTCAGCGGATTCCATACCAATTTCCATAATTACAGCAAACATTATCGACTCGGCATTCTGCATTCAATAATTTTCAATTACCTGAAAAGTTTTCACAATCGCACCGACTGTACCCTGGCGCCATCTCCCGAAATGGTAAAGAGCCTGCAACAAGGTGGCATTAACAATACTGCCCTGTTTAGTCGTGGTATCGACAGCAATCTGTTTTCACCGGATTACCGTAATCGTGAGTTGCGGGACAGCTGGCAGGTAGCAGAGAAAGACCCTGTGATGTTGTATGTGGGACGTATTGCCGCTGAAAAAAACATCCATCAAATTATCGAATCCTATACTTTATCGAAACAACATCAACCTGATTTAAGGCTGGTGATGGTGGGTGAAGGCCCACTGCGCAGTAAACTGCAAAGCCGCTACAGAGATATCATTTTCTGTGGCAACCAGACCGGAAACGATCTATCGAGGCACTATGCCTCAGCGGATATTTTCCTGTTCCCATCGGAAACCGAAACCTTCGGCAATGTAATACTGGAAGCCATGGCCAGCGGGTTAGGAGTGGTGGCCTATGACTATGCGGCGGCTCATATGCACATCCAGAATCGACACAATGGCATCACAGTCAGTCCCGGTGATGTCCAGGCCTTCCACACAGCCGCCCTGAATCTGCTCCAGGATGCAAATCTCAACTACCGAATCCGGCAACAGGCCAGGCAGACTGCGCTGTCCGTTGACTGGGCCCATGTTATTGATAACTTTGAAAACCTGGTGGTGACTTATGCTCAATCTAAACAATGCAATCGGCAGAACGCCAAAACTACGACTGTTTCAGCGGATGGACAAGCTTGAATTAGGACTGTGTCAGTCCCTTAACCAATATTCGGACATTGAGCTGATACGAGTATTTTTCTCCCTCATCAGCCGCTTAGGTAACGGCGTGTTCTGGTATATTTTGATGCTACTGCTGCCGGTAGCCTATGGCTGGTCAGCCATAGAAACCTCCATCAACATGCTGGTGACCGGGCTAATCGGCGTCGCGGTTTATAAACTGCTGAAAACCACCCTGGTTCGTCAACGCCCCTATATCCAGCACAGCTCGATTGTGCAGGGCACCGAAGCACTGGATTATTACAGTTTTCCATCAGGCCATACCCTGCATGCCTTCAGCTTCAGCCTGATAGCGATTAACAGCTACCCTGAACTGGCCCTGGTGTTAGTGCCATTTACCCTGCTGGTTGCCATGTCACGAGTGGTGCTGGGCCTGCATTACCCCACGGATGTGCTGGTGGGTGCGGCACTGGGCAGCTCACTGGCCATGATGGCCATTGTATGATTTGTAAAATTTAAAAAGAAAACGTAAATTAACGCAAATGCTTTTTTATTTTGTTCATCTTATGTGAACAAAATATTCGATATTTTAAACATAAACCTATAAATCATTAGTTATTTTGCGTGTATTCGCGTTGCCTGCATGGATTTATGCCCTTTGGGTACGCAGGTAGGGCGCGCGAGCACGACTGCATGGATGCAGGAGGTAGAGTAACGCAGGACGATGTTCATGGATGAACAAGTGTCTCGTGAGGGCATGGACAACCCGGAAAGACTCAGTTACCGAGGATGCGGAAGCTTTCAGTTACGTTGTTCGCGTTTTCTTTTAAATCTGATAAATCACACAATTAAAGCCGGGACCGAATAATCCCGGCGATTTCCTCATCGCTGAGCACGATGGGATTGGTCTTCATGCTGCTGCCACGACAATGGGCCACCACATGGGCTATGCCCTCTTCCCTCAAACCATATGCCGATAAGCCCTCAAGTTTGAGCTCGACAGTCCACTCAGTTAACAGCTCAATCAGAACCTGATAAGATTTTTCCGCATCCCGGTGTTTTTTCTTGCATAACACATCACCCAGTCGAGCATATTTGGCCAGCAGGGGATTATCCGGCTCGCGTTGTTTCATGGTCTCGATATTGACCCGGGTCGCCTCAGCCACCAGGGTGCCACATACCACCCCATGGGGAATGGGATAAAAAGCTCCCAGCGGTGAAGCCAGGCCGTGCACCGAGCCCAGGCCGGTTTGTGCCAGACAGATGCCCGACAACATCGAACCATAAGCCATGCGCTCACGGGCATCAACATCCTGACCCGCGGAGTTAAACATGACTAACAAGCCGTCACGTACGGCCCGCAGACCGCTGATGGCCAGCGCATCGGTCATGGCATTGGCGCGGGTAGACACATAGGATTCCAGTAACTGGGTGAGCGCATCCATACCGTTGGCGGCAATCACCGACGCCGGACAGCTGGCCAGCAGATCCGGATCAACTATGGCGTACTCCGCCACCAGCTTGTCATCACGAAAGGATTTTTTAAAGCCTTCCGAGCCATGAACGCTGAGCACTGCATTTTTGGTAGCTTCACTGCCGGTACCGGCGGTGGTGGGAACGGCAATAAAGGGCAGCGCAGGCCCCTCATAGCTTAATTCCGGCCCCACCCCTTCCAGGTAATCCATCACCGAACGTCTGACTCTGAGTAAACCGGCAATGGCCTTGGCCGCATCCAGGGCACTGCCACCGCCCACCGCCACCACGACATCAATGACTTCATCAGCATAGGCCTCTACGGCCTGGTCGACTAGCTGGGGAGACGGCTCCCCCGGCACCTTAAACATGAGCCAGTCGATGCCATGATGTTTGAAATCCTGCAATATGGCCTCGGACCATGAGGCCTGCTCGAACGACTGGCCCCCGGTCACCAGTAATATGAGCCGGCCATATTGCAGACAAGTATCACCCAGTTTAGCTATGGTGCCCGAGCCAAATTCGATCCGGGGCAGTCGCGCAATGGAAAAAGGAGTAAACATAAGTGGCCCTGTTAAATGTCTAATCTAGCGCATAGATTATTGGTCTGGAAACAGGCCATCATAGGTAATGCCCTGTCGAGGACTGGCCATCCAGTCGGCAACGGTTTCGCGCCAGTGTAAATAGTGCTCGGCCTGTTTATGGGCTGCAGCCGCCTGATCCGAATTAAAAGCTTCATAAAGAATAAATTTAGCGGGATCATCGGGGGACTGCAGCACATCGAACCGACGATTACCCGGTTCCTGTATAGAGGCCAGATGATTGAGACGGCAGGCCTGGATAAAATCAGCCACATGTTCGGCCTTTACCTCGATATGCACCAGCGTAACTTTCATCACCAGCTCCCCTGTTGTCCACGAAGAAACCCAGAATGGCGTTAAACTTTCGGTGGGTCAAGTCGCCCCCGTTAATTGCATGGGCTTAAGTGCTACAAAACCGTTATAATGCGTAATTTGTAACCCGTAGTCCCAGTCGATCTGCCACACATGCCTGAACTAGCCATCCCCCGCCTGGTGATTCACCCCAAACTACCCACGGATCGTCCCGACCCTGTGCAGGATGTTATAGACGCCCTGGAAAACATAGGCCTTCTGGGTGACCCGGATCAGCATAACAACACTTATCTGGCGGGTGAGGAATTTCTGAATCTAATCACCTTTTTAGGCTGTTCCCCCAGCGTCAAGCTGAGTCCAGCTGAAGGCGATCACTATTGTTACCTGCAAATCAACCCTGTCAGTGACTCGGTGCGCTGCCTGGGCTATACCGACCTGGTCAAACCCCAGTGCCCAAGCTGTAAACAGAGCATTAGCCACTGGAAACAGTCCGCCAACTGGTTTGATGGCTCAGCCACTAAAACCTGCGAACTGTGTGGTGTTGAAAAACCGGTGCAGTCTTTTCGCTGGCGCAAGGAAGCCGGCTTTGGCCAATTCAGTATTCATATCAGTTATATACATCCCCATGAAGTGGTGCCATCCGACATTATTTTTCAGGCACTGCAACAGGCCAGCGGTTTTTCATGGGCTTATTTTTATGCCAATAATCAGGATTCATAATGAAACAAATCAAGATCGCCATAGGCTCGGTGAATGTGTTCGCCGAACTATTAGATACCCCAACCGCAAAAACCATTGCTGACAACCTGCCCTTCGCCAGCAAGGCCCAGACCTGGGGTGAAGAAGTCTATTTCGAAACACCGGTCACAGTGGAACGGGAAGCCGATGCCAGAGATGTAGTGGAAGCCGGAGAACTGGCATTCTGGGTGGAAGGCAGCTGTATCGCCATTGGTTTTGGACCCACACCTATCTCACAGGGCGATGAAATTCGCCTGGCTGCCAAAACTAATATCTGGGCAAAAGCGCTGAGCGATGTGCAAGAATTGAAAAAGACAAAACCGGATGATTTTGTTTTTATTGAAATGGTTGAGTGATTGTTTTTCTTTAAAGGAAATATTTTGCCACAGAGGCACAGAGCTCATAGAGTTAATATATATAAAACCTCTGTGTTCTTTGTGCCTCTGTGGCAAAGAAGCCTTAAATTCATTAACTACCCTTAGCTGAGTGTAAAAACACTCACTCAACCTCATAATGCCTTAAAAAGTGATCCATGCGCTCGATTACTTTTTCCATCTCGTCTTTGCGCGGCAGAAACACCATACGGAAATGATCGGTGTCCGGCCAGTTGAACGCCGTGCCCTGTACCAGGAGAATTTTTTCCTGCAACAGCAAATCCAGTACAAACTTTACATCGTCATTGATGGGATAGACTTCCGGGTCCAGTCGTGGGAACAGGTACAAAGCCCCTCTGGGTTTTACACAACTGACGCCGGGTAACTGGTTGACCATGGCCCAGGTATATTGCAGTTGTTCATATAAACGACCTCCCGGACTGATCAGGTCATTGATACTCTGATAACCGCCTAAGGCGGTTTGAATCGCATGCTGCCCGGGCACATTGGAGCACAGGCGCATGGAGGCCAGCAAATTCATACCGCCGATATAATCCACCGCCAGGTGTTTGGCGCCACTCACCACCATCCAGCCGGAACGAAAACCCGCCACGCGATAGGTTTTCGACAGACCATTGAAACTGACGAACAACACATCATCGGCCAGAGACGCCATGGCAATATGTTCTGCCTGGTCGTAAATGATCTTGTCGTAAATTTCATCGGCATAAATAATGAGTCTATGCTTGCGGGCGAGATCCACTATGCCCTGCAAAACTTCCCGTGAATAAACCGCGCCGGTGGGGTTATTGGGATTAATAATCACTATGCCACGAGTGTTCGAGCTGATCTTGCTCTCGATATCGGCCAGATCCGGCTGCCAGTCGTTCTGTTCATCACATAAATAATGCACCGGCTTGCCACCGGCCAGGCTCACCGATGCGGTCCATAGAGGATAATCCGGTGCCGGTATCAGCATTTCATCGCCGTTATCCAGCAAGGCCTGCATAGACATCACGATCAGTTCGCTCACCCCATTACCCAGAAAAATATCCTCGATTTCCACATCGGCAATATTTTTCTGCTGGCAGTATTGCATCACTGCCTTACGGGCATAATAAACCCCCTGGGAATCACTATAGCCCTGGCAGTCCGCCAGGTTATGGATCACATCCTGAATAATCTCATCCGGGGCTTCCAGGCCAAACGGCGCCGGGTTACCAATATTAAGCTTGGTAATGCGATGACCTTCCTCTTCCAGGCGTCTGGCTTCCTGCAAAACGGGCCCGCGGATGTCGTAACAGACGTCATCGAGTTTGTGAGATTTTCGGATTGTGGCCATAGCTGGATTATTACTGCAAAAATAAAAACGTATAATATTTCATGTCATTTCAAAAGCCTACCATAATATGTCAGGATTAGCCGGATAATTGCATGCAGTCTAATCTCGATCATTAAAAAGGAGATGCCCGATGAAACCCAGAATCAGTATGATCACCCTAGGTGTCCGAGACCTGCCACGGGCCAGACAGTTTTATCAACAGGGACTGGGACTGCCGCTGAAAGATTTTGCCAGTGAGGAAGTGGCCTTTTTTGAACTCAATGGCAGCTGGCTGGGGCTGTATGGCTGGAGTGCACTGGCCGCTGATGCCGATGTTTCGGCGGCGGGCAGTGGTTTTCGGGGGTTTAGTCTTGCCCACAATGTGGGGTCCTCTGAGCAGGTGGACAAGTTACTTGAGCTGGCGGTGACTGCGGGTGGTTGTTTAGTTAAGCCAGCGCATGAGACGGACTGGGGTGGGTATTCGGGGTATTTTGCGGATCTGGATGGGCATTTGTGGGAAGTGGCCTGGAATCCTCATTTTTGGGTTGGGCCGGAGGATGGTTAATTTGGTTTTATTTTGGTAGTGAAGTGAGTTTTTGGGGTTTTGTATTTTTCTGCTTATTTGGGAGAGGTTTCGCCTCGCTGGCGAGTTACTTCTTTGTCTCCAGCAAAGCTACCGCATCCTGCTCTCGCTCCTTACCTACGTCCCTGTAGGCAACAAAGAAGATAACCAAGAAAATGCCGCCCCAGGTAGCAAGCCACTATGCAAAAAGCGCATAGTGGTGCCTTCGTCAGTCGCAATTTATGAGGCTGCTGCGAAACTCACGAATTATAAAAAGCATAATTCGCTCAAACATTCTCGCAGAAAGCTCCCTCATAAATCACTCCCTCCTCTGCTTACTCCAAAGGGGATGTTCAAAAGCACAGGCTTTGGATTTCCGATTTTTTTTTCGAATTCCCCATTGATCAAGCCGAGGAGCGCATGATTAAAGTGCAGGCTTTCTGCGAGCATGTTTGACGAGCGTAGTTTGCGAGGAGTTGCGCAGCAGGCACATTCATCATGTGGTGACGAGGGCACCCTTCATCGCCTTTTATGAAGGGCTTGTGAGTTGGGGCGTATTTCTTTGGTTCGGTTTCTTTATACGAGTAAAGAAATGAACTCGCCCAGAAGGGCGAAACCTCTGCCTGATGATCACTACACTAATCAAAAACACCAAAAATCAACTGAGAATCATTAACATTAACGACCTTCTCCTTAAAATAGAGCAATATCATATATTTTCTGATTTTAATGCCTCCATATAAGCAAGTCTCAGACTTATACTTCTCCAATCATCAATGACTGGACCAGGGCCAGGTCTTTCTTTTTTTCTTTAGAGTAAAAGAGTAATGCTATAAGATCAGATCGAAATTGCCATTAATATTAGCTACAATTTAGGCCTGACCTCGGCATTAAATATGTGCCTGAGCGATTAACTTGTTATTATGTTACGAGAAAGTACAAATCAAATAGCATTGATATGAATAAAAAAGTAAAAAAATATCTTGAAAACCTTCCTTCACCACAAAAAGAAATATGTGAAAAAGTAAGAGAGATAATATTAAATACTTTTCCTGCTTTAGAGGAATCATTCAAAAATGGTGTGCCATGGTATGAATGCAAATATTATTTAGTCGGATTCAAAGATCATGTCAATATTGGTTTCTCAGTTGAAGGGCTCAACCAAGACGAAATGAATTTGTTTGAAGGCAAGGGAAAATACATGCGACACATCAAAATATATTCGCTTGATGAGATTAATGAAAAGAAGATTGTGAAATTATTAAAACTGATAAAGTGAGCAACAATTATATGCAGAGGAATTAATGAATTACCAATTAGTTATACAGTTTCCACTGACAGGTGCATCTGCTGATTATTTTGATCGAATACTCATGATCGAGAATGAGCTCAATCTTGCCTTAAGAGACAAGCATCAAGTTAATGGGCATGATATAGGAGCAGGTAAAATAAATATATTTATAAATACAAATAATCCTGATGAAGCTTTTGAGCTAGTAAGATCCATTTTGTCTGAAAAAGACCTGAAAAATATATCTGCCGCTTTTAGAGATATGGAGGGTGATGACTTCTCAGTGATATGGCCTGAGAATTATAATGCTGAATTTAAAATAACATAGACACACAAACAATGCAGTTCACTAGTAAAAAGCCATAGGAGCCAGAGCCCTTGTTAGACAATAACCAGCAGATTCGGTTGAAATTTTATAACACAAAAAAATAATCAGAAACAGACCACAATAAACATGATAAAAACCAGGAAATCATAGCTTGTCCATGATTACGCTGATATAGTTTAACTTTAAGGGAAATCCAGTTGAAATCAAAGATATATATTTTTAACACCCTATTTTGTTTTTTCCTGGCGATGTATTCTTTACAGGCCAGCTCCGGTGAACTGGGTGATTTTCAGGAAGACATAGCTAAAAACAAAAAAGAAAATAATGCGCGCTATAATAACTGCATTCACTGTAAACCATATAATGATTCAGAATCTTTTTTTGAGATCTTGTTTGGTGACCTGGTTGAAGCCATAGCCAATGAAACAGCTGAAGTCATATCTGAAGGAGGAAGAGCAAGCAATCAACGTGTTAGCAGTAAACCCCATGATCCTGATATAAACAAAAGACAGCCCGGCGAAATTCTGATACCTTTTTATCGATTCAATATAAACACACAACATGTCAGTGATCAAATAAACGCTATTGATTTGAAAATGGAAATAGGAAAAGGAGCCATAGGATTTGAATTTCGCGCTACAAAGTATACCGATGACATCACAAATGATGAGCTTAAATATAATCAAGTCCAGTATTTTCACAGAATGTCATTTGGAAACAAAATTGGATTAAACCTGGGCATCGGCTATGGCCAGATGAATGGAGTTGATTCATTTGATGGACTGGTTCTATCAGCACCTATTCTTTTTCATAACGGCCATCATCTTGGGTTCGAAATAAGGCCTTCTGTTTTTAATGCCGATGGTGTTAGCATTAACGATTTAGACTTATCAGCACTGTATACATATAGAAAATTGGCATTTAGGATAGGACATAGAAGCCTGGAAAGCCCAAATGTAGATATTGATGGATATTATATAGGATTTGATTTTATTTTCTAATTTATAAAGTCGGAGCCATTACAGGCCTCAACACATAAAGAAAGGTAAAAAATTGTGTCCACGAATACCGTCAACTTACATCGTGTTCTTCATGCAACACCCGAAAGAGTCTATCGGGCCTTTCTCGACGCCGACGCCATGGCTAAATGGCTTCCACCCCATGGATTCACCGGCAAAGTGCACCATATTGACGCAAGAGTTGGTGGCAGCGACAAGATGTTGTTCACGAACTTCTCCACAGGACTCGGCCACTCTTTTGGTGGAGAGTACCTTGAACTGCTTCCAAATGAACGCATTCTCCACACAGACAAGTTCGACGACCCCAAGCTGCCCGGGGAAATGCAAACAACTATTTCCATAAAGCAGGTATCTTGTGGAACTGAACTGGATATAGTGCAGGAAGGAATCCCCGAAGTCATCCCATTAGAAGCCTGTTACCTCGGTTGGCAAGAATCACTCACACTGCTTGCACAGCTCGTCAAAACGGATATTCCAGGGTGACCTGGGTCATAAGTATCAGACTCGATTGAGTTTATTAACAAATATCGGTATATAAATAACAT
The DNA here is from genome assembly GCA_048550535.1 of Gammaproteobacteria bacterium. Taxonomy (GTDB): domain Bacteria; phylum Pseudomonadota; class Gammaproteobacteria; order SZUA-229; family SZUA-229; genus CBDULX01. The sequence goes on along the minus strand of JBLYYN010000086.1, from coordinate 27,854 downwards.
ATGAACTCATTTCGATTTAATCAACTGTCACGTTTAAAGCATATTGCTTTCATCTACATAATAACAATACTATCATCATGTGCTGAGCCGATGACGAACATTAAACAAGATGAATCTTTTACCATTAGCAGTATTAAGCAGGATCATATTGTCTTTGGCGGCCTCATATCGGCAGCTGAAGCATGGGATAAAGAAAACTTCAGACATTATACAAGCATCGCCAGAGATTCTTTATCGACCATATATAGCGGCATTAACTTCGAATCCAACCAAAACATAATAGCCAATATAGGTTACGACGAGCTTATAAACTTTATAAATTTAATTTTAGACAATAATACCGAGAACAAGGAAATCCTGATCACCCTGTCGAATATTGAAAAAAACAGTAGATACATCATATTTTCAAAAATATTAACCGATAACGTTAAAAAGAATAATTACAGTTCTAAAACAGAAAATACCTATGTAACAGAGCGAAAGATATCCGTGTTTACTTCAATTTATGACCTAAAAACCCTTCATAATGTATGGAGCGGTAATATAACGACCGTTATGTCCAATTCAAATACGAACACGCATCAACATGATAGTAATTTTCTGGGTGATTTACTGACTACATTCGTCGAGGATGTTATATATGGAGACTACCCAAAACCACCCGATATTGAATCTTTAATTAATAAATCATTCTCTGACATTGGTGATAATATTACAAATCGACCCTGTAACGAGCTAGGTTATCTCAATTGTATTAAACGAAGCATTTCAAGGTTTTAAACAGGGATTATAAAACATAAGCAATTCCAGTACATACCAAACACCCGCACAGGACCTGAACATTATCTGGCAAGTTAAATATTCTGATGACCAATCTTTTTTGAGGCAAATACCAATAATCTGTATAATCAGAGTTACTTATAAATTATCACTCTCTGTCACCTTCCTCGAATTTCAATATAAAAGGTATTTTAATGCGTAAGAAAATTATTGATCCGGTTCAGCAGCAACAACAATCGTCTGAACGTGACTGGTTAGACATTGAACAGTTAGCGGATATTGAAATCAGCTCAGAAGACGATGCTTATCCCATTGAGTCTGCATTACTACCGAGTATTGCCTCGTCATGGCGTGCCTCGGGTCCAGGCGAACAGACCATTCGACTTATCTTCAAGCAACCGCAAAAGCTGAAATTGATCAGATTGAGCTTCGAAGAATCGAGTATTGAACGCACACAGGAGTATGTTTTGCGCTGGTCTCCAGATGACGGCAAATCCTACCAGGAAATTGTACGACAGCAGTGGAACTTCAACCCTCATGGTTCGACCCGTGAGACGGAAGAATATCAAGTTGATCTTCCAGCAGTCACTGTACTTGAACTGGTGATTAACCCGGACATAACCGGTAAAAATGCAGTTGCATCATTAGATCAATTACGGCTTTCCTGACAATTTGACCTGCCTATACTAAAACACTTGTGTGCCTGCTTTCAACTGTCCCTACTGGTTCAATCATTAATGACGCGGTGACAACTAAAAATAATTTAAAATTATCGCTATCCCCTTCCCTGCCTATGTGATTTCATCTAATATGACTGGGTATGTACCAATAAAGGAATTGGCTGATGTCACATCAAAATACATGGGAAGAAAACGGTCTTTATAGAAAATTCTCCGATAAAATCAGCGGCGAAGAGATTCTAACTTCAAATTTAGCCATTCACGGCGATGCTCGCTTTGACGATATTAGATACGTGATAAATGATTTTACGCAAGTAGTGAAATTCGAAGCCGCTGAAATTGATATTCTTAAAATTGCCACTATTGATAATGTCGGCGCGATAAGCAACTCTTATCTAAAAATTGCAATTGTGGCAACTTCTGAATCTGTTTTAGACTGGATTCATCAGTATTGTAAACAAATGCAGGACTCTCCATTAGAATGTAAGATTTTTGAATCCGTTAATGATGCCTATGGATGGGTTTCGAAATCATTATCTTCTGCGTGAAATTATTCAAAAGAGCTTAGCACTGAGCAATAATCTCTATAATTAAGAACAATTGCTCTGAGCTCGTATTAACTTAGGGGATTTCTGATTAAGTCTGGTTGTAGTAGGCTGCGATGAGTGTTTAGATTTTTCACGAAGTGAGGCGAAATAGTTATTCTATTGCAACGAACTACGGGGGAAATCTGGACGCTTTTCAGCCAGCATAAAACAATCACGATTTGATCAGAGCTTCCTTGGGTAATCGAGATCTTGATTTTGTATCCTTCTACTATTGGGCATTGTTTCGCCCTGCTATAAACATAGAAAAACACAAACTAAAAAGAAAACAGGCTAAAACCAAACTCAAACTTTACGCCAGACCAGTATCCGATTATTCGCCGGCATGGCATAGTCCTGCTGCAACTCCAGTCCATGGCTGTGGGCCAGTACCTGCAAGTCTTCAAAATTACGAATACCACTGTCCGGGTCACGATCTTTTAACCAGCTATCGAACCGCGCATTACTGTCCGAGGTATACTGGCCCGCATAATTAAACGGCCCGTACTGGGCAAATCGACCACCGGATTTTAATGACTCCGCAACGCCCTTAAACATAGCTTGCACCAGCGGCCAGGACACGATGTGCGTAGTATTAGCCGTAAACACATAATCATAGCCCTGGTCTATCAACCAGTGTGTATTTCTCAGGTCCAGTTCCCGTGGCGACTGGATACGATCATGATCGGCATCCTCCATCCACATACGAATAGCCTCTAGCTGGCTGACGATATCGGTGGGCTGCCAGCTTAGATGGGGCATATGATTGCTAAAAAACAGTACATGCTGGCCAGTGCCACTGCCGATTTCCAGCACTCGGCCCGGATTAGTAAACACTTGCTGTAATATCTGCAGAATGACCTGCTGGTTTTGCTCACAGGATTCGGCATAGGGTCTTTGTAGATTCATAGTGATCTTATCCGTTATAGAATTCTTTTAACACCCGGTACAAATAAAATGCATCCCAACAACCGGCCAGTTCACGAATCGAGTGCATGGCGAAGGTAGGCACACCGACGTCCAGGGTTTTCACACCCAGTTCGCTGGCGGTAATCGGACCTATGGTGCTGCCGCAGCCCATATCACTGCGGACCACGAAGGATTGCACAGGTACATCGGCACGTTTGCAGTAATGCCTAAACACGGCGCTGGTTTCACTGTTGGTGGCATAACGCTGGTTGGCATTATTCTTGATCACCGGCCCCTGGTTGATGATCGGTCCATGGTTATCGTCATGCTTGTTGGCATAATTGGGATGCACGCCATGGGCGTTATCGGTTGACACCATCATGGACTGGTCCAGTACCCGACTCATATACTCACCGCTGCCAGTGATACGCTCCAGCACCGAGCGTAAGAAATTACCCTGGGCGCCACTGGCAGACATACTGCCCACTTCTTCATGATCATTGCACACCAGCAAACTGCTGTTGTTGTCACTATCCAGCAAACTCATCAAGCCAGTATAGCAACTGAGCAGATTATCCAGCCGGGCAGAGGCAATAAAATCCTGGTGCAAGCCAACATAGGACGGGGGCTGAACATCATAGAAAAACAATTCGTAATCCAGGACTTCTTCCGCGTCGCAATCTTCACATTGATTTTTAAGCAACTGCAGAATGATTTTTTTCAGATTGGGTTTTTCCTGGTTAGGCAAGCGCACCAGTACCGGTGGAATATCGGTCTGGGCATTAATAGCACGATTCTCATTGGCCTCACGGTCGAGATGAATCGCCAGGCTGGGAATGACGGCAATGGGTTTGTCAAAATTAATCAGGGCCTGGGCGATATCACCGGCTTTATCCAGATAATGCACCCGACCGGCCAATGATAGATCACGATCAAACCAGGGATTGAGCAAAGCCCCTCCGTAGACTTCGACACCCAGCTGAAAATAACCGCTTTTAACAATTTCCGGTTCCGGTTTTACTTTTAAACAGGGGCTGTCGGTATGGGCACCCACCATGTGGATGCCGGTTTTATGCAGTTCTTCATCGCCCAGCCTGAACGCAATTATGGATGAATCGTTGCGAGTGACATAATAACCCTGGGCTTTTTCCAGTTGCCAGCTTTCGGATTCAAACAAACGCTGGTAACCCATACATTCAAGCCGACTCACCATGGTTTCTACTGCATGAAAAGGCGTGGGTGAAGCTTGCAGAAATTCCAGTAAGCCCTGGTTAAACTCTATGTCTTGCATTTCTATTCCCCGAATACCACTGCAGCTGAGTACTGCTTCGGTATTCATAAATGTTTAATTGATGTCAGGCAATTCGATAAAGGGTCGTTTCATCATAACCAGTAATCACCTGAACCATACCGGTTAATTGTTTATTGAGTTCATCATCGCCGGTATCCACCCGAATCGGCTGCCCATCCAAGGCATGCAGTTTTTCAGGTGTGGCAATAATCTGAATATTCTCCAGGCCGATTTTACGGATCACCTGCGGACTGAACTGCTGGTTGCCCCGACCCAGCAAATGACCCTGACCACCGATGATAGTGATTATCATTTTAGCGTTTTTACCTTGCTCCAGTAATGCCAGTATCTGTTGCTCAGCCACATCTTTGGCTAATAGTTGATGATTCTCAAGCACATCAACGCCGAGTAAGGTGGCATCCTGCCCAAGTATATCCATGATCGCCCTGGGAGTAGTCCCAGAACCAATGAAATACAGTGTATCCGGCTCCATGGTTTCCGTAATAAAGGCGGCAATATCCTGCAACACCATGTCCTCCTGATGCACACCACCTTGTTTCATATTCTGCATATACTGATTTTCGGCCGGAACATTGAGCTGGCCGTAGCGTTTGGCTTTTACCACATCCTGGCGAAAGGCCTCTTCATCTATGTCCATTACCGAGGCTTCCTGTAAGGCCAGTGGCCGGCCTTTTATGATCAGGGATAACAGCTCACCGGCATGTTTGGGCGTTACCGCATAGACCGCCGAATGGATTTTACAGCCGGCAGGAATACCCATCACCGGCAGCACGTCTTCCTTATTCAATCGTTTTAATGCCTGATAAACGTTTCTTGCGGTGCCATCGCCCCCGGCAAACAGTAATAGATCGATGCCATGGGCCAGTAACTGTTCGACGGTTTTTTCCGTATCCTCTGGCGTAGTCGCACCTATGTCATTCTCGGCCAGTACCTCAACTTTGAAACCCATATCCCGGCACAGGTTTTCACCCATGTCGTTGGCGGCGGTGTAGATCACACATTGATCAGCCTGTTGCTGGATTAGCTCCAGACAACTGCGAGTCCGTTGCTGGGCCTGGGGCCTGGCCCCCAGCGCTAATGCCTTTTCAGATATTTCATTACCATCGGACCCTTTTAAGCCCACGGCACCACCTAAGCCAGCCAGTGGATTGACAATTAACCCTAGTCTAAACAATGATTTACCCCGGCCTCAGCTCACATCCAATCTATTCAATCTACCATAAAGTGGTATCATAGCCGCTTATTTCAACCGAGCCTGTACAAACTTTTATGAGCTTTCCATCTCCATTCAACAGCAGACGCCCATCGGTGGCCGTTAAAGTAGGCAATGTCACAGTCGGTGGCGGCGCACCGGTGGTGGTGCAATCCATGACCAACACCGACACCGCCGATGAAGTGGCCACCGCCATCCAGATCGCAGAGCTGGCGGCCAGTGGCTCGGAAATGGTTCGTATTACAGTGAATACCTCGGAAGCTGCGGCTGCGGTCCCTAACATCAAGGCTCGCCTGCAACACATGGGTATTAATGTGCCAATTGTGGGTGACTTTCATTTCAACGGTCATAAACTACTCACCCAGCATCCGGAGTGCGCTCAAGCTCTGGACAAATACCGCATCAACCCCGGCAATGTCGGCCGTGGCAAGAAACGAGATGAACAATTCGCCACCATGATCGAGTTTGCGGTGAAATATCAGAAGCCGGTGCGCATTGGTGTCAACTGGGGCAGCATGGATCAGGAACTGCTGGCCCGGTTGATGGATGAAAACGCCCAACTGGAAGAGCCCAAAGATGCCAAGGATGTGATGTTCGAAACCGTCATCCGCTCCGCCATCGAAAGTGCTCAGCAAGCCGAAACACTGGGCCTGGGACGAGATAAAATTATCCTGTCCTGCAAAATGTCCGATGTGCAGGATCTGGTCAGCGTTTACCGTGAAATGGCCAGTCGCTGCGATTACGCCTTGCATCTGGGGCTGACCGAAGCCGGCATGGGTTCCAAGGGCATAGTGGCTTCAACCGCGGCCCTGGCCATACTGCTGCACGACGGTATAGGCGATACCATCCGTATTTCCCTGACCCCGGAGCCCGGTGCGGCCCGCACCAAGGAAGTCATCGTGGCCCAGGAAATTTTACAGACTATGGGCTTAAGGGCATTTGTGCCCCTGGTCACCGCCTGTCCTGGCTGCGGCCGCACCTCCAGCACCTATTTCCAGGAACTGGCGGAAAAAATCCAGACCTATCTGCGTACACAGATGCCGCTATGGGCCAAACAGTACCAGGGTGTTGAATCCATGTCGGTGGCGGTGATGGGCTGTGTGGTGAATGGCCCAGGTGAAAGTAAACATGCCAATATCGGCATCAGCCTGCCCGGCACCGGTGAGAAACCGGTGGCGCCGGTATACGAAGATGGTGAAAAAACGGTGACGTTGAAAGGCGATCACATCGCCGAGGAATTCCAGCAGCTGCTGGACGCCTATATCGAGCGCACCTACAGCAAGCATTTATAACTCTGAAAACAGCAAACAATAAACATTTAAAAAAGAAAACGCGAACAACGCAAATGAACGCAAATATAAATCGATAAAAATAATTTCATTTAATAATTTCCACCCAAATTAAAACATTTAACATTTATTTGCGTTCATTTGCGTTTTCTTTTCATGCAATCCCGTCACAGACTTTTCTAATATTTGGACTACACTTTTATATTAAGTCCATACTCAAGAAGCCGTGCTGTGTCTTCTGTACAACACCTTATTAAATACGCCAATCTGCCCACTTTGCCCCAGGCCATCTGGGAAATTCGTCGCCTGATCGATGAAGATGGGGACCTCAACCAGATTGCCGACCTGATTGCCCAGGATGCTGGCCTGGCCGCGCTCACACTGAAAACGGCCAATTGTGGTCTTTATGGTAAAAATGAAACCCTGTTCGAGGCGATCAAAAGCATTGGCCTGAACCAGATTGAAAACATGGTGCTGGTATCCGGTGTCTTCATGGCCCTGAAATCAGCCGACTCAAAAACCTTCGATCTGGAAACCTTCTGGCTAAAATCCAGCCGCATGGCTTTTCTGGCCAATATGGTCAGCCAACGACTGGACATCAACCGACCCAACCTGGTTCATACCTGTGCACTGCTGTCCCATATAGGTGAGGCCATTCTGGATATGGGGCTGATCGATTTGCGGAAACTTCGCCAGGCCCTGAAACACAACAAGCTGCCAGTGGAAAAGGCGCAAACTGAAGTCCTGGGATACAACCACATCGATATCACCGTGGCATTATTCAATGACTGGAATTTACCCAACACCCTGGTTGACCCCATTCGTCTGTTCACCACTGAGCAGGCCATTACGGATGATATCTGCTGTATTTTACAGATCGCCAATTTCTACCTGTCGGATATGTTTGGACAATATGCCGAGATCGATGATGCTATTCTGCAAAAATACCACTGGGATGAAGACAGCGTTGAAAGTATTCGTAATGAATTAATCCCACTTTACGACACCATGGCTTTTCAAGAGAATAATGCACAAACCAGCAGCCACCAGAAACATTCATCGGGGGGAAAATCCAAACGCAGCTACCACTAGCCGTCAAGCTTATTCCAGCAGCCCCCCTGCAATATACATAGGTTTTAATTGATTTAAATTCGATAACCAGACCACCACAGCCGTCTGTTTCTGACCGAAATCCGGTATCTCGGGCAGCGTCATGGTCCATTCATCACGACCCAGCTGATTTTTGTAGTCCAGCACCACAAATTCATGACTCAAATACTTGCCTGAATTTTCTCCCGAACTAACCTTGCTGCTCAGCCCCATACCCAGATAAGCTACATTTAAAATCAGTTTCTGTGGCTGTAGGCCAGTCACCCTGGCCTGTAGTTGATGCTTATTGATATCCACCGTTAAACCAGCCTTACTCATGTCATCAACCGGCAATGTTTGTTTGCGATACCAGCCGCGCCATTCCTTACCATTCACCAGTACGCCGGGGGTATACACCTGACGCATCGCCCCCTGCTGTTTATACACCCGCTCCCTTTGACTGTACTCATTGGAAGAAAAACGATCATGCCAGCCCAGCTGGTTCCAGTAATCCACATGAAAGGCCATGGGGAACAGCGTTTTAAATAACTGGGGATGGGATACAAAAGAGGCCAGCCAGTGCTCGGCCGGTGGACAACTGCTGCAACCCTCGGAAGTGAACAGTTCGATCACCGTCTGTTGACTGGCCGATTCGAAACGCTGGGCATACACAGGGTATGTTAAGCTGCATACTAAACAGACAATAATTATTTTTATCATGACCTTATCCTAAAACTCAGTGGTAGACTGCTCAATTCATGACAGGTTCAAATGGCTCTTACTTATGTAAATGAAATGCCCTTCAGCCCAGGTTCCTATAATCGATACAAAATTAAAACTGTTTATGCATCACAATCACTCTGTTCTCTACTCTTTTCGACGCTGCCCCTATGCCATGCGAGCCCGACTGGCACTGGTTTATGCCGGAATTGATGTTGAACTCAGAGAAGTACGACTCGCCAACAAACCTCAAGCCTTGCTGGAAGTATCCGCCAAGGCCACAGTGCCTGTGCTGGTACTGGATGATGGCCGCATCATCGATGAAAGTCTGGATATTATGCTCTGGGCATTAAAGCAGAATGACCCAGAGCACTGGTTAGCAGAATCCAAAGAACAACAGGCAATGACTCAAAACCTGATCCATGAAAATGATTTCGAGTTTAAGATCCATCTCGATCATTACAAATACTCTGATCGATTTCTAGACTATGCTGCCGAACATTATCGAAACCAGGGTGAGCAATTTATTCTCAAACTGGAGCAACAACTCAACGGCCAGTCATATCTAACCGCTAATCATGCAACATTGGCCGACTATGCCATCTATCCCTTTATCCGACAGTTTGCCTATGTCGATAAAGCCTGGTTTGATCAGGCGGCCTACCCTAAACTCCGAAAATGGCTGAATAACTTCCTCGACTCTCAGCTGTTTCACACTACCATGAAAAAATATGAAGTGTGGGAAATGGATAAAGAGCCTGTATTCTTCCCCTGATAGCACCTGATCACTACGTGCTAATATCTGGATGAGACCCATTCACATATGTCTTTTATACTGATAATTCATAGACTTACCTAAACCCTACGAATAATATTCCATTTTTTTCCAGCAGACACTTGATCTCTACCCCCTTAATACCTTACTATTTTACTCAGGTATTATTTAAACTTCCCCTGAATTAAGATTTGAAAGAGGCACAAACTATGGATTTACCACAACGCGACGGTGACGGCTATCTAACCGATATGAATGCCTGGAGCCCTGATATAGGACAGGCCATGGCTGATGCCGATGGTATCGAGCTCAGCGATGAAAAATGGTTTCAGATTAAAGCCGCCCGTGATTACTACGACCAGTTCAACATCGTGCCACCCATTCGTAAATTTGCCAAGCATATTGGTCAGGACAAAAAAGAGGTTTTCCAGCTCTGGATGACCGGACCCATGAAGCCCATCACCAAATACGGTGGTTTACCCAAACCCACAGGTTGTGTATAACAACCTGACTGTTTGTCAAAAGCCGGTGCCTGTCACCGGCTTTTTTATTTGCCATTTAACATACCCATGGCCTCCCCACAGCCAGGGAACCTCTGATCATTCGTGATTGCTTTATGCTGGCTAAAAACGTCCAGATTTCCCCCGATTTCGTTGCAAAAGAATAACTACCGCCTCACCTGGTGAACAATCTAAACACTCATCGCAGCCTGCTACAACCAGACTTAATCAGAAGTTCCTGGTATGAATAATCGCTCAATACAGCACATATTCACTTTCCTTTTTCGATTACTGGCCCATACTTAAGATTCTCTGATTAAATAACAATATAGAAACAACGAAGTACCGGGGAGATCAATATGAACCTATTTAAGCGCAAACATCAGCTGTCACTGGCTCTGATCAGTCTACTCAGCCCCTGGATAGTACAGGCTGCTGACATTCCCTTGACCGGGCCCATGCCTTTCGAGGCCATGGATAAAAATCGCGATAACGCTATCAGTCCGGACGAATTTATATCGGCCTACAATGAACGAAAAAAAATGCAGGAAAAAGCCGGCTTAAGACACACCATGAATCAACCGGGTTTCCTGTTTTTTGATGTCAATGGTGATAGCAGGATCACAGCCCAGGAACTCAACGACGGTCGGATCAGGATGCGCCAGCAAAATTCGGGCACTGGACGAGCCATCGGTCAGGGTATGGGTATGGGAGGTGGCCGTAATATGCCTGAGTTCTCAGACTTTGACCTGAACAATGACGGCATACTGCATAAGGAAGAATTCTATGAAGCCCGAGCCAAACGCATGTATATGCGTGCCGATGAGGGCTTTCCCATGAGAAATGCCGCCAGCGCGCCTGCATTTGAAGACGTTGATACTAATGGCGATGGTGAAGTAACCACGGACGAGTTCAAAGCCCATCAACTGCAACATCGCCAGATGCGACAACCCTGAACGAATAAGGTAACTACGGGGTGGCTTGCCACCCCGAATAGCTCTGATCAGGAATGGCTTCGACGCTGACGTACCGCTTCTGCCAGTTCCTGTAATAATACATTGGTTTCATCCCAGCCCATACAGGCATCGGTAATGCTCTGGCCATAAATCATGTCATCTATGTCACCAATATTCTGACGTCCTGCAATCAGATGACTTTCCAGCATAACACCAAAAATGCGTTTATCGCCCTGGCTGATCTGAGCAGCGACGTCACGACATACAACCGGCTGCCGGGTATGATCTTTGCCACTATTGGCATGGGAACAGTCAACCATCAACTTCTGTGGCATAGCTTTCTGAGCCAATTTATTTGCAGCATTATTCACACTGGCGGCATCATAGTTCGGTTGCTTACCGCCACGTAGAATAATATGGCAGTCGTCATTACCGGTGGTGGAAAAAATAGCCGAGTGCCCCTGTTTGGTGAGTGACATGAAGACATGAGGATGCGAAGCGGCCTGTATGGCATCGATGGCAATGCCTAAACCACCATCAGTTCCATTCTTAAAACCTACCGGACAGGATAAGCCTGAAGCCAGCTCTCTATGCCCCTGACTTTCTGTTGTGCGTGCGCCAATAGCGCCCCAGCTGACCAGATCGGCGATATATTGAGGGCTGATTAAATCCAGATATTCTGTACCTGAAGGCACACCCATCTCAGCGATATCGAGCAACAGGCTACGAGCAACCCTTAGACCGTGATTAATATTAAAACTGTCGTCCAGATGGGGGTCATTGATCAGGCCTTTCCAGCCAACCGTGGTGCGAGGTTTCTCGAAATACACTCGCATCACGATGCACAGGTCATCACCTAACTCATCGATCATCTGCTGCAGGTGCTGAGCATATTCACGGGCCGCTTTAGGATCGTGAATAGAACAGGGCCCCACCACTACCAGCAGGCGATCATCTTCATCGGTCAGAATCTCATGAATGGCCTGACGGGTATGATAAACCGTATCCGATGCCTGCTCGCTAATCGGGTACTCTCGGTGCAGTTCCTCAGGAGGCAATACTTCCTGTAAGCCTGAAATACGTAAATCGTCAGTTTTATACTTCATGGAATTTCAATCTTGCTATGTTGATGGTGTGTGAGGAATTATATAGGAAATTGGGGGTAAACAGCCAATCCAACCACGGTTTATGTCTCATCCAGCAAAACCACGACCTGTTGCAGATCAGTAACTTCGAAATCCGCCTGAAATTCTGCTTCCTGCCAGCGTTGATTAACCCGGTTCACCCAGATTGAACGAATCCCGGCATTGTGAGCACCGTAAACATCGTGAATGGCATGGTCACCGATATGCACGGTTTGTTCCGGCGTCACTCGCACTCGCGCCATGGCCTCAATGAACATGGCTGGATGGGGCTTGCCCTGTGTCACATCCGCAGCGGAAATTTGTAAATCGAAATACTCAGCCAGGCCCACTCGAGAAATCTCTGCATTGCCATTAGTTAGAGCGACCAGCTTAAAACGCTCACGCAACTGGCTCAATGAAGGTAACACATCCTCATACAACTTCACTTTCTGCCGGGCAGAATGAAATACCCTGAAACCCTCATCTACCCAGCCATGATCATAACCGCACTCGTCCGCCAGCTGACGAAAGTGGGCTCGACGGGCTTCAGATAAATCATGTTGCAGATGAGGTGTTTCATTCATCAAGCTTCTGCGTTTTTCCAGCAAGTCCTGAGGGGTATAACAATGGGTAATGTTCGGTTTGTGTTTCTGCAACCAGTGATAACTGGTTTGTTCGGCATGCTGTATGGTGGGCAAACAGGGCCAGAGGGTATCATCCAGGTCGATGGTCAGAAGTTTTATGCCATTGAGTTTCACGGATTGATAATAACATAAGCCGGAGTGTTGAATCCCTGTCGATAAATATCGAGTCGCTGCTCGGCTTCAACACGGCTGGCAAAACGCCCGAAACGAACATTGTAACGGATCACTCCATCATCCCCAAGATGCTCGTCCATATAGCCATCAAAACCTGCTGTTTGCAGTTGATAGAGGAATCTGTTTGCATTCCCCTGATTACCAAACAGCCCGGCCTGAACCGAGTACTTAAGTTTGCTGGAAGTAACGGAAGGCGCAGCTAAGCCAGTATCCGGCTCAGTCGCTTCTGCCATGTTCTGTGTAATGGGTTTTTTCTTGCTGATCGACTGAGGTTTTGAGCGAGTGCTATTAGTCACTAATTTTGCGGGTGCTGTACTGGAAACATTACCCTGTTGTGCTTTAATTTCCGGCGTATCCTTGTTTATTAACTCTGATTCCGAGCCTGGGTCTCTTGACGAAGTCCCAGGTTCATCTGTATCTATCTGATGCTGCTGTTCCAGCTCAGGTTTAATCACTGATTCTGGCTCTATACCAAAAAGCACCGTTCCCGCACGATACTGGGCCAAATAATATCCCGAAAAGAAACTGGTAATTATCAGTATTACAGCTAAAAAGATATAAAAATTAAGCTTGCTACGATCAATTACATACGGATTCATTGTGTCATCTGTTTTAAAATGATTCGAATGGAGTCTAGCAAATATTTTTCAAAAAAAGTGATTGGCTTAACGTTTTATCAGACTTTAATGGCTGCTTTCCACTTATTCAACAAATCCCGGTTTACACTGGCCACCACCGAACGTTTTATTAACTGTTTTTTAAATATGTTCTCACCCTCAAATGTTTCGGCCAGGCCACCGGCTTCACTCAAGATTAACTGACCGGCCAGGTAGTCCCACAGTTTTTGTCCACCGTGAATATACAACTGGCTCCTGGCCGTCGCCAACCAGCACCAGTCAAGGGCACCGGAACCAAAATTCCGTTGTGAGGCATAAGGATGTTTTTCGGCTATATGAATGGCCATGGCCTTTGGCAATCGTTTGAAATCAACCTGGGCAATACATTGATTGAGAGACGACTTATCAACCTGAAGTTTTAGTTTGCGACCATTCAACCAGGCACCCTGTCCCTTAATGGCGGAAAAGCATTCTTGACGTACGGGGTCATAGATCAGCCCTAGCTTCACTTCGTCTTGCTGAAGCAAGGCCAGTGACACAGAAAATATGGGTATCGCCGAAGCGAAATTACTGGTGCCATCCAGGGGATCAAGTACCCACAGACCCTGGGCGTCATGACTATCTAACAGGGCCTGTTGCTCCTGCTCGCTCATCTCCTCACCTAACAGGGCATATTCAGGCCAGCGTTTACTCAGCGCCTCAGCCACCGCATGCTGCATTGCCGTATCAGCTTCAGTAACCAGGCTACCATCGGTTTTTAATTCGAATGCCACGCGGTTATACCTGGGCATGATTTCCTGTTCAGCCAGATTCTTTATAATAACTTCGAGCTGTTGCAGCATTTTTTTCATAACAACGACGTTTAAGGACACTTTGGTTAATATTGACCAGCATATCATGACAGGCCCAGGCTTACCCGGAATCAGAAAACAAGCACCCGATGGCTTCTACCGAGCAATAATCAGATGGAGTATTTTTTCAAACGATAGAGGAAGGCATCTCGACTAATACCCAGCAAGCGCGCAGCATGACTTTTATTACCACCGGTTTGACCCAGTGCCTGTCGAATCAGATCGGTCTCCAGACTTTCCAGACATAGTCCCTGCCGGGGCAGCTGGAAGGCTCGAGCATCACTCGTGATTTCCACTGAGTCTGCCTCGGACAAACTCGGCAGATTAGTTTCTTCGATCAGCTTGCCGGGTAACAATACCACCAGACGCTCACACAAATTACGCAACTCACGTACATTTCCTGGCCATGAATAATTTTGTAGTCGACTCAATGCCGTGCGGCTTATTTGAGGCATAGGCAGTTCATGCTGTTGGGCCAGGCAGCTCAGGAAATGGTTGATTAACAGACCAATATCTTTACCCCTATGCTGAAGTGGGGGTAATACCAGGGGCACAATTTTCAGACGATAATAGAGATCCGCACGAAAATTGCCCTGCTCCACCTGTTGTTGAAGACTCCTGTTAGTGGCAGCAATTAGACGCACATTCACCTGACGTGTGTGAGCATCACCCAGGCTCTGGCATTCACCATTCTCGATGAAGCGCAACAGCTTGGCCTGAACCGTCAGAGGTAACTCAGCAATTTCATCCAGGAACAGGGTACCGCCTTCTGCTTCATGTATGTATCCGGCCTGATCACTACTGGCACCGGTAAAAGCGCCTTTTCTGTGACCAAACAGTTCCGACTCGACTAAAGATTCTGGCAGGGCCGCGCAGTTGATAGTAATAAAAGCCTGGTTCGCTCTGTGACTGGATTCATGTAAGGCTCTGGCTAACAGTTCTTTGCCGGTGCCGGTATCGCCTTCCACCAGCACGGTTACATCGGTGGCCGCAACGATCTGCGCCGAGCGAATGACATTCTGTAATTCGGCCGATTGACCTATGAGATTGTTGAATGCAGTCATCGTTTAACACCTTAATGATGATGGTGATGCTCACCACCCGTAGCTAAAAATAAACTGGCAATGGCCATTATTATAATGATTAAACCTATGATCTGTCTGGTTAACTGTGAACTGGCAAATCGCCTCACCCAGGTCGCCATAATACCCACGGATAATATCGTCGGCAAGGTACCCAGGCCAAAAGCCAGCATCATCATGCTGCCATGCAGGGCCGATCCAGAGGTCACCGTCATCAACAGGACCACATAGACCAGTCCACAGGGCAACCAGCCCCAGGCCATACCATACAATAGTGCCCGTACAGGGGAATTGATCGGCATCATTTTCCGCGCCAGGGGTTCCATCCTGCGCCAGATCGGTTTGCCGATGTGTTCCACCAGCACCAGTTGTGGGAACCAGCCAGCTAGATAAAAGCCTATCGCCACCATGAATATTACACCAGCATAACGCAAAACCTCATGACCATTTTCCAGCCCCAATACCTTTAATATTTCCACTCCAAAGGCCCCAGCCAGCATGCCGGCAATAGCATAGCTAAGAATTCGTCCCATATTGATCAGGCTGACAAATATCAGCAGATGCGATTTTCTGGCCCGAACCTGCTCTGGCAGGCTGAGGCTCAGGGCACCCATAATACCGCCACACATGCCGATACAGTGCAAAGTACTGACCAGGCCGATGAGAAATGCCTGGCTAAGGGTTAGTGGAGTATCCAAAGGATTTTTCTTTATTTAAAGTGTGCAATTTTATACATTAATCAGGCAGTTATATTGATATCGATCTATTTTAGAGTTCGCTAATATTCTGTTCAGGCTAAAATGGACCCCCATTATACTCATGGTCAGCAGCAATGCCGCCATGGATACGATCAAAAACAGGAAATTGTAATCGCTAAAATACTGATTACTGGCGCCACTGGCTTTGTTGGCAGTCATGTACTGGAAAGCCTGATGTTGATCAGGCATACGGATCTTGATATTGTGGCGGCCTGTCGCCAGCCTGAAAGACTCATTCCCAGCTATAGCGGAGAAGTGCGCGTGGGTGATCTGCGAGACCCCCATTACCTGGACCGAGTTCTGACCGGTATAGATGTAGTGTGTCACTGTGCCGGCTGGACCAGTTTCACCAACGATGAAGCCGCCTGCCAGCGGCTTTATCTGGAACCCAGCCTGGATCTGATCAATCATGCCAAACAATGGCAGGTAAGCCGGTTCATCAATCTGTCCAGTCTTGCCCTGGCGCCTATAGCCAAACGTCATCATCCCATGGTGAAAGGTAAACCTCGTCGCCATGCTCCAATGTTCAACTGTATGATTGCTGTGGAAGAGTATTTGCAGGCCAGTGCCAATGAGCGTTTCACAGTGGTTAACCTTCGTCTGGGTAGCTACAGTGGCCGTCGCCTGAACCTGTGCCTGTTACGATACCTGCTGAACGGCTCACCCCGCCTGCCAGCCATTGGTGGACGCTATGGCTATTTACCCCTGGTGGATGGCCGGGATATAGGTCAGGCATTTGCCCGTGCGTCACTGGCTCCATTACAACAGTGCTTCACCTCGCTGAATATTGTGGGCCCCACGGTGCCCAGCCAGCGAGAAGTCTATCGCTACATCAATGAAATACAGGGCCGATCCAGCAATACAATTGCCTGGCCTCTGGCCTACATAAAATCCATGGGCCGATTACAGCAGTACTTAGGGCAAATTATCCATGGATCAAGCTGGCCGGAACCACTGCTACAGCTGCTCGCCAATCCCACACTGGACAACCATCTGGCCCAGTCAAACATCGGTTACGATCCCCAGTATTACTGGAAACATTCGCTTATGGACAGCATCAAACAGCCGAACCCACTAGCGGGAATGGCCGTTTACAGTGTCAGGGATGATGGAATGTTTTTTCCACCATAATGATGAACTTTTGCTAAACCTGTAAGTCAATATGTTTACTGAATGGATGACTTCATCATACGTTCAGTCAGGTTCGAAGTTAGAACCTGGACTCCTCTTGTTTGATTATTAAGTCAGCAATTCTATATCCGGCACAGCCCCCTGTACCGGATATAGCCTTTTAATCTTATACCGCCTGCAAAATATCCTGCTCATACATCAAAGCAGATACTGGCTTGCTCCAGTAATAACCCTGGGCAGACTTGCAGCCAATACTATTCAAAAATTCGATCTGTTGTTCTGTTTCCACCCCTTCTGCAATGAGGGATAAATCAAGAGCATCGGCAAGCCCTACAATCGCTTTAACTATAGCCATATCTTCCTTGTCATTGGGAATTCCCCAGACAAACGAGCGGTCGATTTTAACCGTATCAATGGGAAAGTCTTTAAGATAAGACATAGATGCATAGCCGGTTCCAAAATCATCCAGCGCGATACGCAGTCCCATCTCATGCAACTCATTGAGCATTTCCCTGGCGTTTTCATTATTGTCAACCAGAGTGCTTTCAGTCAACTCGATTTCCAGCTCGTGCCCCTGAACACCGGTTTCTTCCAGTACTTTATTGATCACCCCGACCAGTCGGTGCTCTTTGAACTGTCGTGCTGAAACATTGATGGCCAGATTATTGACTTCATAACCGGCTTTTTTCCATACACTCAACTGCTTGCAGGCGGTGCGTATTACCCAGTCATCAAGCTGTAAAATCATCCCGGTTTCCTCGGCCAGGGGGATAAACTCATCAGGTAGCACCAGTCCCCTGTCCGGGTGGTCCCAGCGTACCAGTGCCTCCATACCCAGACATTTACCTGTTAATAGATTAAATTTTGGCTGATAGAACACCAGTAACTCATCCCTTTCGATGGCATTGCGCAGACTGTTTTCCATATCCAGGCGCCGCATTGCAGCATCACTCATCTCAGACCGATAGAACTGTAAATTATTACGACCGTGATCTTTGGCCTTGTACATAGCCGTTTCTGCATTCTTTAACAGGCTACCCAGATCATCTCCATCGTCGGGATACACGGAAACCCCGATACTGGCGCTGATAAACACCTCACGATTATCAATCATAACCGGTTCATTGAGCGTACTCAGGATGGTTTTGGTCACCACCAGCACATCTTCCGGCTGGTTGATGTTTTCTACGATTACGGTAAATTCATCTCCGCCTAAACGCGCAATGGTATCCGACTGACGCACACTCTGTTGCAGACGTGAGGTAACAGTGGTTAATAGCTGATCACCAGCATGATGCCCCATGGAATCATTAATCACCTTGAAATGATCAATATCGATGAATAAAAGTGCAAAGATACTTTTTTGCCGGATTGCGCGGCTAATAGCCTGATCCAGCCTGTCCATAAACAACAATCGGTTGGGTAAGCCGGTCAGCGAGTCAAGGTAGGCCAGGTGACGGATCTGACGTTCTGCTTCTGCAGCGTGTAACATTCGTCGGACCCTGTGTTTCAGCACCGACCAGTTTACCGGTTTGGTAATATAATCCAGGGCTCCAGAAATAAATGCTTTGGCTACGGAACGGTCATCATCCAGGGCAGTAATCATCAACACGGGAATGTCACTGTATTCTTCTATCTCCATCAGAGTGGAAGTGGCATTAAAACCATCCAGCACCGGCATAACCGCATCCATTAAAATCAGGCTGGGATGGTATTTCTCAGTGGCCTTAACCGCCTCCGCACCATTTACCACTTCAACAACTTTATAACCGTCTTTTTCCATTGCATGGCGCAACAGAAGACGTATAGATGGATCATCATCAGCAATCAACACAAGAGGATCATTGTGCTCTTGAAGTGTTGACCATGCATTAACGATTTTAGAGTAAGCCATGCGTTGTGTAATTATTCCTTTAATATGTAGCTTTAAAGTAAATCATTAAGCTTAAGTCTAGACTAAAAATTTCAGCTTGCTGAAAATTCACCGCCTATACAGAAGACATGGGCTTATTTCCCATTTTAAAAAATAATTTTAGAATTGATTCAGAAAAGATTGAGCTAAAACTTGCATAGCCCAGGAAATAGAAATTTTTGATACGGGTATAAAAAACCGGCCAATCCTGGTAAATCATAACCAGATAAGCCGGTTTATTTCATCACATTAGAGGCGGATTTACTGGTTCAAACCACGATTCACAATTTCATAAACATCCTTGGCCAGGCTGTCAATCGCTGCAATTCGTTTCAGCTCGTCCTGCATTAATCCCTGACGCTGACTATCAAAACGTCGCCATTGAATCAGGGGTAACAATAAGCGGGCAGCTATTTGTGGATTCAGGCTATTTAGCTGAATCACACAGTCGGCCAGGATTTTATAGCCTTCACCGCTGCTGGCATGGAAACAAATCGGATTAGCCTGACTGAAAGCACCCACCAGCGACCGCACACGGTTGGGTACCCGCATATCGAAAGCCTCATGTTGCAGCAACTGTTTTATAGCTTCAAGAGTATTAGCCTGTGGGGCAGTCGCCTGTACCATAAACCATTTATCCACCACCAGGGCTTCCTCTTTCCATTGCTTATAAAAATCGCTCAGGGCCGTATCTGCCTTGTCGCACTGGTTGTGGACCAGACCCTTCAATGCCGCCATCTGATCGGTCATATTATCTGCTGTCTGATATTGTTCCATCGCCATCTGAGTGACCGCCCCATCACCCTGGCACAACAGATAAGATAAACACAGATTCTTCAGGCTGCGCTGCCCCATGGCCTCTGCATCCAGCTCATAGCTGTGTACCTGCTGACTGTGATAAATTGCCTGAAATTCCTTATCCAGCAAGCGAGAGATTTCCTTGCGGCAGAACTCACGCACCCGATGGATAGCATCCACATCTACCACCTCCATCAACTCAGCCAGATAATCTTCCGAAGGCAGGCTAAGTACCCTGGCTGCTAACGCTTTATCCAGTTGCTCATCCAGCAGCACCTGTTTGAAAGCCGTGATGAACGCCTCATGCATCACCAGAGTTTTGCCCTGGCGATGATCATCAATCAGCGCCATGATGATATTCACCGCCAGCTGCTGAGCAGCATTCCAGCGATTGAAATCATCGCTGTCATGGGCCATAAGGAAGGCAAGGTCTTCGTTCTTTAGATCCACCACCAGTTTCACCGGTGCGGAAAAATTACGTAATATCGAGGGTACTGGTTTGTCGGTGATACCGCTAAATTCAAACACCTGTTCCGCCTCAGTCACCTGTAACAGTTTTTTGGTGCCTGGAATATCCCGCCCCTGCCCGTCCAGTAAACTGACTGCCAACGGAATCTGGAAAGGCTGGTTATCCGGCTTGTCCGACGACTGGCTCACATGCAGGCGATACAGCTGCTGATCCAATATATGCTCCCCTTTCACTTTCAGAGTCGGTGTTCCAGCCTGGTGATACCAACGTCGGAATTGTTCCAGCTTGATGTCATTGGCATCTTCCATCGCGCTCAGAAAATCCTCAGTAGTAGCAGCTTCACCATCATGACGATCAAAATACAGATCCATACCCTTACGGAAACCTTCAGTGCCCAGAATGGTATGAATCATACGGATCACCTCGGCACCCTTGTTGTATACGGTGACGGTGTAGAAGTTATTGATCTCAACATAGGAGTCCGGCTGGATCGGATGGGACATAGGTCCGGCATCCTCTGCGAACTGGCGGGTTCGGAGTACGTTTACATCATCAATACGCTTCACCGTGGCTGAAGTCATATCGGCGGTGAACTGCTGATCGCGAAATACCGTGAGACCCTCTTTCAGAGTCAGCTGGAACCAGTCTCTACAGGTGACCCGGTTACCGCTCCAGTTATGAAAATACTCATGGCCGATAACCCCTTCTATGTTCACATAATCAACGTCGGTAGCGGTATCCGGCCTGGCCAGAACGAACTTGGAATTAAACACATTTAACCCCTTATTTTCCATCGCCCCCATATTGAAGTCGTCAACGGCCACGATCATATATATATCAAGGTCGTATTCACGGCCATACATCTGCTCATCCCAGGCCATGGATTTTTGCAGGGAACGCATAGCATGATCACACTTATCCAGATTATGTCTTTCTACGTATATTTTTAAGGCCACATCACGACCGGACATGGTTCGATAGCTGCCTTCCACACAGGACAGGTCACCGGCCACCAGGGCAAACAGATAACTGGGCTTTTTAAATGGGTCTTCCCAGGTTACCCAATGCTGACCATCTGCCTCATCACCGGATTGTACTGGATTGCCATTAGACAACAGCACAGGGTATTTGACTTTGTCCGCCACAATGGTGGTGGTAAACCGCGCCATTACATCCGGACGATCCAGATAATAGGTTATCTTACGGAAACCCTCCGCTTCACACTGGGTACAGAAATTGCCGCTGGATTTGTACAGCCCCTCGAGTGAGGTATTTTCCTGGGGCTTGATGAAGGTTTCGATCTGTAAACTAAACTGCTCAGGCACTGAGTGTATCAGCAAAGACTCACTATCCTGCCTCAAATCAGTGTCTAGCAGACGCCGACCATCGATGCATACCTCCCCCAGGCGCAATTGCTCGCCATGTAATATCAGGCTATTATCAGCCCCCACCGTTAGATTACGCCTGATAGCCAGCTCAGCAACCACTCGGGTTTCTGTTTCACCCAATTCGAAACGAAGCTGCACTGTATCTATCCAGTATTTAGGAGGCGTATAGTCTTTTAAATAAATGGTACCGGGTGTTGCATTCTTGGCCATATCAATTCTCACGGTTGGGATCAGAAACAATACAACAGTTGGCGGCCTATGAAAACCAGGTGTTTAGTAATAGTTTAGATATCCTGGCAAGTCAGTCTAATCTTACAAAATATATGGATATTTATAAGCACATGGGATTAATAACCTGGCATTAATGGCTGCTTCGGTGAAAACATAATAATTCTTTACTAAGGCCGTAATGAGTATATAAATAGTATTACTAATACAGAAATTTTTAATTTATTCCAATCAATCTCTGATTATTAATGAAGGGTTTGTTTGATCATTTCACACAATAGATTAAAATTGAATGGTTTTTCGATCAAGGCATCTATGCCTGCTGCAAAATAAATCTCACGTTCATCGGACATAACACTGGCGGTCATGGCTATGATAGGAGCAGCAGTGAGTGACTGTTGCTTTATGAGTTTCGTTGCTGTAATACCATCCATAATTGGCATATGTATATCCATAATCAATAAATCATAATCACTAATCTGCAATGCCTCAATAGCCTGTTTCCCATTCTCCACAGCCTTAATATTATGCCTCTGTGCGGCTAACAGTGCTTTCACCGCCATCCTGCTAATACGATCATCATCCGCAACCAGAATACTCAGCGGCTTTTCAATCACCGAGCCTTGTATCCTCCGCTCATAGTGTTGAGACAGGTCACCTAGTGGTAATGCCACATTTAAAATAAATTTACTGCCAATTCCGGGTTCAGACAGTACCATCAATTCACCATCCATTTTATCAATGATACGTTTACAGATTGATAGTCCCAGACCCACTCCTTTATTAGCCGTTCTTTCAGGGGAAATCTGCTGATATGGCTCAAATATAGTTTCAAGCTTTTTCTGTGAGATACCGACGCCTGTATCTTCGACTTCTATAACCAGCCTGAAATCATCTGCCTCAATATTTTGTCCATATACTTTTAATCTTACCTCACCCATTTCGGTATATTTAGCTGCATTACTGACTAAATTTAGTACAACCTGCCTGAGCCGGGTCTCGTCGCCCATCAGGCTATAAGGCATGTCATTATCCACATCGACAGTCAATGCCACAGGCCCCTCTTCAAACATCGGCTCAACAAACAATAAAATATCTTCCACCCATTGCCACAACCTGAATGACTTAATATTTAATTCAAGAGTGCCTGATTCTATTTTTGAAAGGTCTAACAATTCGTCGAGTAAGGCCAGCAAACTTTTTCCAGAACGATCCAGGGACTTTAGATAATATTTTTGTTGTTCAGTTAAATTGGTATTTTGCAAAACCTGAACCATACTTAAAACACCATTCATAGGCGTTCTTATTTCATGACTCATATTAGCCAAAAACAGGCTTTTAATTGTGCTGGCCTGATTGGCCTGGGATAAAGCATCATCCAGTTCATAAATATTTTTTTCAAGACTTCTATTTTTTTCTTTCAGCTTACTTTCGTAGATACTCATCTGTGTAGTATATGCGTGCGTCAGCAAGCTAGTAACCAGCAAACCGAATACTGCAGTATAGATTGCTGTTTCAGTTATATTTAAATCCAGAAAAATATGAGATAAGATAATACTTAAGATGGAAATTCCGGTAACAATGACTCCAGACCTCACCCCCAACAGAATATAAGAAATGTAAACTGCAATATAAAACCAGACAATTCTAAATTCGTCATTGGATACAAAAACCAGTGCACCAATAAAAGTGATCAATGACACCGTTACCTGTAGTCTTGCTGCCGTAATATAATTTTGTCTCGAGCGGCGCAAATACCAGATCAGGAAAATATTAAAAAACGCATAAGCATAATAGATAGAAGACTGAATAATCCCTATCTGCATGATCCCTATAACACCCAGCGTCCCAATCATGAAGCCAAATATTATAGCAATCCCCATAAATGAATTGAGCACACGGTATTTAAATAGCAGATCATTTTCATGATCTTGAAAATGGTAACCACTGATCAAGAAATGATTAAACATACTAAAAACCCAAATATAATATTTTTGCTATTCCTCCCTGAGTAATCTAAATAATCCCCAAATATAGACCTTATACTACTGTCTTTAGTAAAATAATGACATTATAAATCACTTTATTGAGTCGTCACTATTATTCCTATGACAAACACAGTCAAGCTCCACCCAATTGCTACCATCCATTCCTGTTTTCAGGAAAAATTCGGCATACCCAGACAGCCAGGCCTGACCCGGATACCAGCCAGTATTATCATGAAACCCGAATACTCCCAGCCAGAAGCATTCAGAGAGCTAGCAAGCTTCTCACATATCTGGATTATTTTCCTGTTCCATCAAATCAGTGATAAAGCCTGGAAACCCACTGTGCGCCCACCACGCCTGGGAGGAAATGAAAGAGTCGGTATATTTGCCAGTCGTTCCATGTTTCGACCAAATCCCATCGGCCTGTCAGTAGTTGAGTTGATTTCCATAAAACCAACTCCCCGATGTATTGAATTAGAAATAGTAGGTGGCGACTTTCTAGATCAAACACCTGTACTGGATATAAAGCCTTACCTGCCCTATGTAGATGCCATCCCGGATGCCCAGAGCGCCTATGCCACAACTTCACCTGACGCAATATTAAAGGTCGAATTCAAACCACAGGCCATTGAACAGTTAGCACAATATGATCAGGCTGAGCCTATTCGGCAGGCCTTAATTCAGGTTCTGCAGCTCGATCCCAGACCTGCCTACCAGAACCAGGTCAATGAAAGAGAATATGGAATGCGTATATACGACTGTGATGTAAAATGGCAAGTCACAGGATCTACTGCTACTGTAAATTCGATAGAGCACATCTAGCCTGATTCAATTTATCCGTATTTTTACTCATACGACTGTCAAAATAATATCCATTTTGTTATCTAATATCGCAGCAGGATTGCAAAATAAACCATATTGGCGATTCATCATAACTAAGCAAGCTCGCCTTATGCAAAGACAGCGCTGGATATTCAGCTGAATGAAGTCAGCAATAACTGCAGCCAGATCATCAGCATCTAGTGAATAGTCATATCAGTTGCCAGCATAGTAAAATCAAACTGGACTCCCATCGTCTTTATCATTACCGGTTAGCATGTTGCTAATCAGAATCCTGAAATCAAAACGATCTATACATCTATTTATAGCGTTATGCTTAAGACGCTAAAAACAGCTATAGATTTACAAGTTAATGTGACAGTAGTGACTCAATAGCTAAAATGACCATAACTATGAAATAGTAGTTTTTAAGGACATTTTTTATAGCGATTTGATCATTGTAAGCAGTTGCATTCAACAAACAATCGAAACTCATGCACAGATTAAGTGATTACTTATATTCAATAATTAGTTTAAATAGTCCATTTCATGCTTGCTAAGCAGCGCCCTTTTGCCTATACAAATATTGAACATATACTATCCCAATAGAGGACCCGCCATGCATGCAATCCAGGTTTATGTCGATGAAACACTTGATACCCAAGGACTAAATAATGTCAAATCAGCACTATTAAAGATCCCCTATGTTAAGGATGTCATCGTCAGCAATCATCAACCCCATGATGTGGTAATAGAATATGATGAATCGGATCGTTCAACCCCGATAAAAATCATGGAATCACTGCACCATCAGGGCTTACATCCGGACATTATTTCTGCCTGACTCACCTGGCAGCAGGTACAATTTCTGAAAAATTCAGGAATTGTACCTGCTTTAGTTAAACTGACACTCCATCACCGAAACATAGCAGGCTATTTCCACCGCTCCTGGCCTGGTTTGCTCATTAACCGACAAGGTAATCGATGCCTGCTTGTGCTAATGCGGTATCCTTCAATTCATTTATTATATTTTGTGCCTGATACTCCACAAAATCCCAACACCAGGTAAAAACTTGTTTTGGTGGGC
Organism: Gammaproteobacteria bacterium; assembly: GCA_048550535.1. Classification (GTDB taxonomy): domain Bacteria; phylum Pseudomonadota; class Gammaproteobacteria; order SZUA-229; family SZUA-229; genus CBDULX01. Next base: position 1,977 of record JBLYYN010000086.1, on the reverse strand, counting down.
TATACTCGATTTAGAGTATGATGATCATCCATCTGAATAGCGCAACAGTGTTTAGTAAAACCCCGGCAGGCAGGAATATCAACTGGGTGAATCTGTACATCCTGAGAAACAATCTCGCAAATGAACTTACAGCAAGCGTGCCTGCTTACTCATCGGATGTCAGGTAATAATTTAGAGTAACGATATAATAACAAAGAGCAGGTATGACACTCAACGAAACCATTTCCATATTCAGGTCTATTTCAGGTTTGTTTCTGGGGTTAACTATTTTTGGTTTGCTAGTTACACCTGACAACAGCACCATGATGCAGTTATTTAGAATACTATCCATGCTGATATTCGCTGTTGCAACATTGACACCGGTATATAATTACCGTAATCGTATTCGTTACATTTATATGACTATATACGTTTTCGGTATCATAATCGCCATACCACTCATATTACATGCGTATGGCCGTGTTACCTACGGCCCGGACTATGCAGTAATTATCTTTAGGCTTCTGCAAATCGAGATCTTCATTATATTTGCAATTATTTCAGTTAATTCTGCAACAAGCTCAATCAAATCAAGCTCTGACATGTTTAGCTGATGCAAAAACTTGCAACACCAAATTGCCAAATCAGGCTCAAACCAGTCAGCTAAAAAATGGATTAGCTGTTAATTTAAATAACCGGGAAACGGTTAGAATTTTTCTCCCACCTGTACATATACGGCACTCTCTCCATCGCTATAGCCCACATCAATTCCCAGATGCAGTTTATTATCCTTTGAAACCTGCCAGCGTAAGCCACCACCATATGATGTAATCGTCTCGAATTCAAATAAGGTATTCACCGTATCAGCAATAGTACCTGCCTCATAAAAAACAATAAAACCCCAGCGCGGATGAAATTTTCGCCGCCATTCAACATGACCGGAGATACTGCTGTTGTCTTTGTAACGCCCGGTTGGGAAACCTCTCAGGTTAAGATGAGGTAGTAGATAAAAAGGGATATCCCCATCCGAATCGGACAGGGTGGCTCGCAGAGCAAGCGTGTCTTTTGCTGAAAAAGGATAATAGTAATTGTAGTATGAGCTGGCTTTATTGAACTCAAAGTCACTTCCCCAGGCCTCACTATCGCGCATCCAGACTACCTCAGCATGACTGCCTGAGGTAGGATAATAATTGTCATCACGACTGTCATAGCTAAGCATAAAACCCAGACTGGATGTGGTCATGTCATCACTAATCGGCGGTAAACCAGGAATCGAAGTGCTAAAATCAAATACCACATTAGAATTGATTGCCATATACCGCATTCCAAAATACCAGTTATCTGAACCTGGAAAGCGTCTGAGTAACTGAGTAAGCAAAATATCCGAACTCAATGCATAGGGAACCGGGTTATCTCTTAAACTTGAACCCTCACCGATTCCATAGAAGTCCAGATTGAATTCACCGGTACCAGCAATAACACGAAAGCGATATAAATCCTCTTTCCAGCTACCGTCATGAAAGCCTCCTGCGAGCCAGCTATCTGAATCCGTGTACATACCCACTATACCACTGGTAGCATGCGGAACAGTTGTATCTTCTGATTCATGGGGATGTAAATATAAAAGTGCCGCTTGCAAACCAGACCCAATCGTAGGATTTGAAACCGGTATCGGCACAGGCAACCAGGTCCCCTGTTTACCCGCTGCCACCTTGACTTCATTAGCACGATCGGCCTGCTCGCGTAAATCCTGTTCAATAGTTGCCCATAATGGTCCTGGCGAAATGAAGATCAGTAGAATTATCAGCAGAAAGCGATTTTTCATTAATCAGGCTACATTCCAGGTCAAAAGCACCAAGCTTACTTGCTGGTGCATAGAGGGAAACAAACCATAGGACTCAAGCATTTACTTGACCGAATAACCACGCCCTTCCAGGCAGGCTGCACGGGCTTTGTTGAATGCATCCTTAGCGGCTTGCTGCTTTTCAAGCTCTGCTT
>JBLYYN010000085.1:0-5845 GCA_048550535.1 Gammaproteobacteria bacterium | reverse complement strand
TGCCGTCACTGGTATCTAAAATGTCGCCGGCGGACCGAAAAGGAACCGCGATGGGGGTGTATTCCAGCAGTCAGTTCCTGGGGGCTTTTGCCGGGGGCGGGTTGGGTGGTATGCTGTACCAGTTCTGGGGAATCAGTGGAGTGTATCTGGTTTCGGCAGCTCTCCTCCTGGTATGGATGGGCCTGGCGATTACCATGAAGAACCCTCGCTATGTCAGCACTTATTTGTTGAACATTGGCACGCTTGAGCCTGAGGATGTGAATCCTATGGTGGCGAAACTGGTTTCTGTGCAGGGTGTGGCCGAAGCGACCATCGTACCTGAAGATGGTATTGCCTACCTGAAAGTGGAACTGCATGCCCTGGATGAGGCGAGACTTTTAGAATATTCAGTAAACATATAACCTAGGAAATCGAAATGGCGCGCGGAGTTAACAAAGTAATACTCGTTGGTAATTGCGGGAAGGATCCTGACACACGTTACACACCCAGTGGCAGTGCAGTCACCAATATTTCAATTGCAACCTCTGAACAATGGACCGACAAGCAGAGCGGTCAGAAACAGGAACGCACCGAATGGCATACCGTGGTGTTTTTTAACCGATTGGCAGAAATTGCCGGCGAATACCTGCGTAAGGGATCGCAGGTCTATGTGGAAGGCAGTTTACGTACCCGTAAATGGCAGGATAAAACCGGTAACGATCGTTACACCACTGAAATCGTAGCCAGTGAAATGCAAATGCTGGGTAGTCGTGGTGGCTCGGGTGATTATTCTTCTGCTCCTCAGCAGCAGAATGCACCTGCTGATCAGTCGGCACCATCAGCTGCTCCGGCTCCTGTGGATGAATCTTTCGATGATGACATTCCCTTCTAGGAGTCCGAGTTGCTAGAAAAAAAAGCCCCAGTATCGGGGCTTTTTTTATGCAGCTGATTTAATTGAAGTGAATCTGGACGTTTTAAGGAAGACATAGTCCTTGTCCTGGGATTTCATTGCACTGAGTAACGCCTCTTCGGCAAGGCCAGGGAGATCACTATAGTCGGAACCGGCCTGGGGTGTGGTGCTGGCAACACCAATCTTGATAGATAGATGGTATTGCGCCTGATTTTTATCATTTATGGCTTCACTTACCCTGAACATATGAGACAGCTTGTTAGCCAGCTTAAGCGCCGACCTGGCCTGGGTGTCGGGTAATAGAATAGCAAAGCGACTCTCATCGATACGGGCGGCAAATTCACCACTACGATTGATATTTTCCTTAAGCATGCTGGCAAAGCGTGTGAGTTGTTGGTCATAACTGTCGTTTTCGGGCCTCGGTTCCAATATAAGGTCAATCATTAACATACTGGTAGGCCGCTGGTTTCTCATGGCTCTGCGCCATTCCAGTGCCATTTGCTGAGTAAGATAGTACAGATTGGGCAGGCCGGTGAACTCATCGCTGGTATTCTGTTTATGTAATTCGATTTGTAGCTGGATAGCATGCAATGTACGTTCTCGGTAGCTGTCTGCGGTAAGGTACATAAACAGCATGTAGACCACCACCATCACCATGAGGTTGATGGAAAACTGGTCTGCCCGCGAAAACAGCATCACTAACAGGGGCGTATATATGAGGGCCATCAGTGTCGTGTAGGCCCTGGGTAGTACATTAATCAAATTGACTGAAGTGGTGGTGAAAATGGAAATCACCAGCAAGTAAAGCAACTGTTGTTCGGTAGTGCTTTCCGGAAACAGCAGGTACGGCGTCATGCCCCAGAGCAGACCTGATATAATCACCATCCAGAGATAGTGCTGGTGGCGCTCATTGATCAGTGCTTCAGTATAGAGCGCTGTTTTCCTGATTCTGTTAGTCAATGCAAAATGCAGCAGATTGAAGATGATAATGGCGAGCAACCAGCCAGCAGCAATGTTATCGTTTTCGACCGGTTGCAGGAACACTATGAGTAAGCTGGCCGCAATCAGATTACAGGCCAGAATGGTACCAATATGGCTCTCATATATTCGAATTTGTTCACGCAGTATGGTATTCATAGTCACATCTGATTTAATAATATCCCTATTACATTAAGCAGAGTTAATTATGCTGTGCAAGTTCATTTTGATAGATATTTTTAATTTGTAAATAGCCGATTTGGTGCTTTTGTTTTATCCAGTTAAGACCCGGCTTTAAGCAGTTTTCTTAGACCTCTGTTTTCATTGCCTATGTTGATAATTGACTATTAAATATTTATTTTGAGTTCTTTGATCAAATGATTTGTAACTTAATCGAATGATTATGATTTTGGATCATGGTACTCTTTTGCTCATCTATCTGAACAAGACAAATCTTGGAAATTTTTATGTGTGGAATAGTCGGCGCGGTTGCTGAGCGAAATGTGACACCCATCTTACTGGAAGGGTTAAGGCGTCTGGAATATAGGGGTTACGACTCAGCCGGTATTGCCGTGATCAACGACCAGGTGTGTCTGGATCGTGTGCGCAGGGTGGGCAAGGTGGAAAACCTGGTCGAATCCCTGAAAGCCCATCCGCTGGAAGGTCAGCTGGGTATAGCTCATACTCGCTGGGCCACCCATGGCGAACCCTCTGAGCCCAATGCTCACCCTCATATATGCGATCGCAAAGTGGCCGTGGTGCATAACGGCATTATCGAAAATCACAGCGAGTTACGTGAACAGCAAACAGCCAATGGTTTTGTGTTTAGCTCGGAAACCGATACCGAAGTGGTGGTGCATCAGATCCAGTCTTACAAGGCCAAAGGCGATGATCTGCTGGCCGCAGTGCAAAAGTCCTGCGCTGATTTCGAGGGGGCCTACGCCCTGGGCGTGATGGCCAGCGATGAACCCGGTCGTTTGATCGCTGCACGCAGTGGCAGCCCACTGGTGATCGGTGTCGGCTTTGGCGAATATTTCATTGCCTCTGACGTGGCAGCTTTGTTGCCTGTCACCCAGCGTTTTATATTCATGGAAGAAGGGGATATTGCCGATATTCGTACTCATTCATTGAAGATATATGATCGAGAGCAGCAACCGGTCGAGCGTGAAATCCGTACTTCAGAACTGAGTGTGGATGCGGTGAGCCGGGGTGAATACCGGCATTATATGATGAAAGAAATCCATGAGCAGCCAGCGGTACTGGCGGAAGTCATGGAAGGTCGTATTTACAATGACCGAGTGCTGGATAGTGCGTTTGGCAGTGAAGCCGCTGAAATATTCGATCAGGTAAAACAGGTTCAGATTATTGCCTGTGGCACTTCTTTCCATGCGGGCCTGGTGGCCCGTTACTGGCTGGAATCGTTAGCTGGGATACCCTGCAATGTTGAAGTGGCCAGTGAATTCCGATACCGTAAACCGGTGGTCCTTGACCATACCCTGGTAGTCACCATTTCCCAGTCGGGTGAAACCGCCGATACCCTGGCAGCTCTGAGAAACTTAAAAGATAAGGCGGAACATTCCCTGGCCATTTGTAATGTGCCGGAAAGCTCACTGGTGAGGGAGTCAAAACTGGTATTGATGACCCGAGCCGGACCGGAAATCGGGGTAGCTTCAACCAAGGCCTTTACCACCCAGTTAATGGGCCTGATGTTGCTTACCCTGGTCCTGGGGCGTCGTCATGGCTTGCATGAAGACACAGAGTGTAAACTGGTGGCAGGACTTGCTCATTTGCCCAGGCTGGTCGAGCAGGTACTGGAATCAAATGCCATTGAGCAGTGGGCGGAAGATTTTGAGGAAACCGTCAGTGCCCTGTTCCTGGGGCGTGGTTTGCTGTATCCCATTGCCATGGAAGGTGCACTCAAGCTAAAAGAAATATCCTATATCCATGCGGAAGCTTATCCGGCCGGTGAGTTGAAGCACGGTCCTTTGGCGCTGGTGGATCCACATATGCCGATCATAGCCGTGGTACCAAAAGACGGACTGGAAGAAAAGCTTAAGTCCAATTTACAGGAAGTGCTGGCACGTAACGGGCGAGTGTACCTGTTTTCTGACCAACGACTGAATATGGATGATCTGGGCCATAGCTGTAAAGTGATTACCGTACCGGCGGTGGATACCGAGTTAGCGCCGATATTGTTTGCAGTGCCGTTACAATTACTATCCTATTATGTGGCTGTGCGTAAGGGCACAGATGTGGACCAGCCCAGGAATTTGGCCAAGTCGGTGACGGTGGAATAATTAAAAGTTTAGGGCTGTTGATTGTACTCAAAAGATAAGCCTGTTTCCTAATTAGAGACTCTCTGGTTTGTGTGCAAAATGAATATGGCACATATGAATCAGCGCCAGTTGGCAAATAGTTGAATATATGTGAAGCAACATGAGGGTACTCAAGCGAAGACAGGTTTGGCCTACAATTCTTAAAACTATGTAGTCAAGAGATGGGCAGAGAAATTGATTTTGAATTCTTACTGCTAACAGAGTGATAGTCTAAAGTAGAACCGACGCATAGAAAACAGCGGAAATTACAGGCTTTCGATATTCCGTCAATGGGTATAGGGTGCAACGCGATTTAAGTCCTGGTGGTGCGCTTAGTTCAGGCCAAGCCAGGCTTATGCTTCCGGTAATGTGTTTTTGCAGACCTCAATCAGGGCCTCAATACTCGATAAACGTGTGTAATTTGGGCGCAAAATAAAGGCAATGCGTCTGTGTGGGCCAGGTTCGTCCAGATGGACTACGGATAGCTTCTTATTACCACTGATGAGCTGTTTTTTAGCCATGGCTGGAATCAGAGTTGTTCCAAGATTACCCAGTACCATTTGAACCAATGTGGTCAGGCTGGTGGCCCCAAAACCGTGATTAGCTGTTTGCTCAGACAGCTTACAAACATCAAGAATCTGATCTTTAAGGCAGTGACCTTCCTTTAGTAGCATTAAGTTGCTCTGGGTGATCTCATCACTGGTGATCTCCTTTTGTTGAGCGTGTTCGTTGTCTTTCAGGGTAACCCAGTAAAAATCCTCCTGCCAGAACTCCAGTGTGAGTAAGCCTTCGCAAGGATAAGGCAAGGCAATGATGGCGGTATCGATTTCCCCGCTTCGCACCATGTCAACCAGAATATGGGTTTGTTCTTCAACGACATTGATCTGGGCTTGAGGAAACAGCTTGTTTAAGCTTGGGAAGATTGCAGGAAGCAGAAAGGGGGCGATGGTAGGTATCACCCCGACAGTGATAGGAAAGCTCAAGGGAGCTTTCTGTTTGTCAGCGAGATGTTCCAGGTCCTCAACTTGTAATATTATCTTTCGCGCCTGGTTTAATACTTCCCTGCCAATCGGTGTTACCAGCACTTTCTTGTTATCTCGCTCGAAAATTTGCAGCCCCAGCTGCTTTTCCAGTTCAGTCAGTGCAGTACTGAGTGCAGATTGACTGATATGGCAAAGCTCAGCCGCCTTCTTGAAGTGAAGAGTCTTCTCGACGGCTAATGCATACGTTAACTGCTTGATTGAAATCATGATAAAGCCCTGGAATTGGTTGTTCAGTATTTTAGATTGTTATCATAGGAATATTCTAATTTATAGATTTACTGTTCATGTGTAAAGTACATCCACAGTTTGATAAACAATTTAAGCAACCCAAATATAATAGGAGTACCCAATGGCACTTATCAATACCCAAATCAAACCTTTCCAGGCCACAGCCTTTAAAAACGGTGACTTTTTAGAAGTTTCCGATCAGGACCTGAAAGGTAAATGGTCTATTTTCTTTTTCTATCCTGCGGATTTCACATTTGTTTGCCCAACTGAGCTTGGCGACCTGGCAGACCACTATGAAGAGTTTCAGAAGCGCGGCGTGGAAATCTACTCTGTGTCAACGGACACCCACTTTACCCACAAAGCCTGGCATGACTCATCTGACACTATTGGCA
>JBLYYN010000084.1:0-8191 GCA_048550535.1 Gammaproteobacteria bacterium | reverse complement strand
TCTGGCGGGCTATAATCACCCGTCCAACTTCGTTACGGCATTTAAAAAACGCTTTTCCATTACGCCGGCGGCACTGGTTAAAACACATCGCAGGCGTGGATAATCAAGCGAATGTGAACAGATACCAGAGACTAAAAACATCAAGACCTGGACGGTGATCAGACCAGGATTGTATTTTCATTATGATTCCGTCACCACATTGTGTTTATGCCGGTTGCTGTTAAGTATGAACAACCATGCCAGAAAATACACTAAAGCCAACACAAACATCACGCATCCTGCCCAGAAAAATGCATAGGAATAACCGAATGAATCAACCAGAGGCTGGGTAAGTATGACTGACATGAATTGACCAATAAAAACGAAGCTGGTCAAGCCTCCCATTACACGTCCACGATATTGAGGGCTTGTTGATGACATCAACCATGCAACCAGGTTAGGTCTCATGAGCCCCAGGCCCAGGCCACTTAAACACAGGCCCAGTACAGCAACAGTTTCAGATTGGCTTAGAGCCAGGCTCAGATAACCCAGGGCCAGCAACACCAGCCCCATGGTCTGCAATAACGCAAACCCGACATAAACACGAAATACCCTGTAATAACTCGACACGTATGCCATCATTAGTAACATAGCGGCGATATAGATACCGGTTTGAGTGGCACTGACCGGGCCAAGCTGTTTTATATAAAATGGAAAGTGCATCGGCACCATGTACATTACCACCATCTCCATGGCGGCCATGAGATAACAGCTAGTTAACAGTAATCTGACCTGTAAATCTGCTGGTCCCGGCGGATCCTCACGTATAATTGACCTGGTGTCAGGCTCATCAAGCAACAGTACCAGACCCGGCAAAATCAGAAAGGCCAGACTATAAATCAAAAATGGGACGCCCCAACCCAGGTCTGCCAAAAACCCACCCAGCGCCAGGAAAAATACCCCCCCAAAACCACCAAAGGCGGCCTGCAAGCCTATGTATTTTCCCTGTTCAGGGCCTTTGAAATAATCACCGATAAGGGTTGTGCAGGTCACCATAATACCTGCTACGGCAATACCCAGAAATATGCGCCCGAATAATATCCATGCCAGTGAATCTTGCAGAAAATAACCTGAGGTACCGGCTATCCCATACACCAGTGTAGCCATGATAAGGACCGATTTTTTCTGCCAGCGGTCAAGCAGCAGGCCGACTAAAGGAGCCGTGAAGACGACCATAAGACCTGGCAGACTGATAACCAGCTTCACCAGCATTTCCGCATTGGCTAAATGATGAAAAGCTTGTTCCATCCCTGGCAATGCGGGGGACATAGTTGCCCCGGCCATAACGGTAAGGGTACTGGCTAGCAATAGCATTAGCGCAGGTAATTTTAAAATCATAGATCCTGTTCCATCAACATAGGCTTATGCAGTTAATTAATTTTCCGATAAAAATACATCACTATTAATATTATGCTTATTAAAGTAATTGAAGTTAGCATCCCAAGGTCGCACCACCATCCACCACAATTGTTTCCAGGGTAATGTGTGAAGCATCTTTTGAGAGCAGAAACAGTACTACCGAAGCAACCTGCTCTGCGGTTGCAATTCGTTTAAGGGGTATACCCAGCCGGAAACTGTCTAGAGAACCCTGGATAACCTGGGCAGGACCACTGTCATCAGTCCAGAGTTGACGTTGCATTTCGGTATCGGTCGATCCCGGCGCTACGATATTGCATCGCACATTGGCTTCAGCCAGTTCTAGTCCAAGGCATTTAATCATTTGAGTCATAGCGGCTTTGGAAGCCGCATAACTTCCCATGCTCATGCGAGGAACTGTGGCTGCATTGGAACCGACTGCAACAATCACACCCTGTTGCCGTTGTCGCATTTTATGTGCGACTACCCGAAATACGTTGTATGCCCCCGTGGTGTTCACAGCGAAGGTTTTGTGCCAGTCATCTTCAGCACTATCCAGCAAAGACCCCATATATAGTATGCCGGCAGCATTAACAAGATATTCAATAGGTCCTAAATGGTTTTCTATTTTATCAATGACTTGACGAACCGAATGACTATCACTCACATCTACATGGTACTGGTCTGTGTGGACATTATCCTCAAACTGAATATCAAGCTGTGCCACCCGTGCGCCTGCTTGCTGCAGCATCGTGACTATGGCTTTTCCAATGCCCTGTGCAGCACCGGTGACGGCGGCTGTTTTTTTATAAAACTCTGAGTTATTCACATTTAAGATACCTGTTGTAAAAAACCTGATTCATCATGCGCTGGTGATTCTCACACCAACGACCTGTAACAACCGGGGCAGCGCCCACCTGGAGGTCTGCTTAGGATTTTTCACAAAGGCCTCCCTCAGGAGTACTGTTTTTAGCCCCGACAATATGTCCACTGTTGATCGCAAACTGGACATAGCGATTAAATATTTGCTGGTCTACTTTTGGCAGTCGCATACCTTCCTGTTCGAGGAATAACTTAAAGCGCTGGTTATTGACGGGTGCAATATCTATTTCGTGTACTGAACCTTCTCTTTGCTTAAAAAAGGCAAGCAGTGCCTGGTCTTCATTAATCGGACTATTCTGCAAGCATTGCAACCATTGATCCATGTTCAGGGCTTGTAATTCATAACCATATTCCATGAGCCAGATGAACATTTCATTAAGGGATATCAGAGTTTCAGGAGTTAGATTAAACACACCGTTTAACTCAGATTTTAATGAAATGTTAACCATGGCCTGAGTGACACTGTCAACGGGTGTCCAGGGCTCCATAATATCCAGCGTCGGAAACACCCGATTAACTAGACTGGCACGCAGGATATTCCATACCAGATCTTTACTGTTAAAATATCCGTTTTCACTATGACCGCTAACACGGGATAAGCGATAAACATTAACCGGGTAACCCCGTTCCGCTGCAACCTGTAACAGGTTTTCTGATGCCCACTTGGATTGTTGATAACCATCTGCCAGGGCCGAGTGCCAGGGTAAATATTCCTCTTTTAGTTCAGACGCTATACTGGCAGGAGCGGCAACGGAAATGGTCGATACGAAATGGAAAGGTACTATGCGTTTTGCGGCAATTTTTAATAATTCTCGGGTAGCACTGACATTTGCAGCCTTCATAGACTGATAATTTCTCATCACGCTTGTATTAGCCGCATTATGCCAGATCGCATCAATATGATTTTGCAGATAACTTATCTGCTCTGTGGCTAAACCTAGCGCCGGTGCTTCCATGTCGGCGGCGAATACTTCGATACGATCTTCATATTCCGAGTATGGCAAACCTTGTGATTGCATTGCATTTTTAATACGCGTCATGGGCTCTGTGCCTGCAACTGACCTGGCCAGGCAAATAACCTGTGCTTCGGTATTCACCAGTAACTGGTATAGCAGTTGTGTGCCTACAAAGCCTGTTGCGCCTGTCAGCAACACAAGCTTCATTGCTCTATGTTCATCTTCTTTTCCGGCAAACTGGTCGACATGGGGTAACCATGATTCAGGCAGGTGACAGTCTTCTGCAATTTGTTGTCGCAGTTGATCATGGCTAAAATTATTTGATTGCTTACTTAAGGCATTCGCCAGCTCTGCAACAGTTGGATATTGAAATAGCAAGGTAATGGGAATATCACGCTTAAGCAGGCCAGTTAATCGATTAGCAACCTGTATAGTCTGTAATGATTGTCCTCCAAGTAAAAAGAAATCATCTTGCGGTGATATCTCTGATTGTCCGAGAACCTGTTTCCAGATGTCGATAATTAGTGTTTCTTCATCAGTAGCCGTGCTTGAAGATGCTACATCGACATTTTTTTTCATTGACAACTGTCGTCGATCAAGCTTGCCGGCCTGGTTCTTAGGAAGCTGTTTCATCTTGACCAGACTTGTTGGCAACATGGCCGGTGGCAAATATTTACTGAGACGATTACGTAAGCTTTTCACGTCCATATCTGTATCTGTAACAATATATGCCGCCAGGTACTTCTCACCGCTAGACTGTATATGTAATACGACCGCTGCTTCCTGCACCTGATCTATAGCCAGGATTGCAGCTTCCACTTCCAGTGGATTGATGCGGTGGCCACTAATTTTCACTTCATCATCAAGACGTCCGAGATACTCGATACTACCCTGCTGATTTATTCGCACTCGGTCCCCTGTATGATAAACCCGTCTCGGAGCATCAAGAAAAACAAATGATTTATCCTGGAACCGGGCCTTATCCTTATTTTCAGCATTAAGGTAACCGTTGGCCAGTCCTGATCCCATCAGTAACAACTCACCTTCTTCACCTCTGGGAACTATGTCGCCACGAGTATTGATAACCACCACCTGCCTGCCCGGTAATGGTTTACCTATCGATAGCTTACAGTCCTCGCTGAGGTCTGCATAGGTGGCAACCACAGTGGCTTCACTAGGCCCGTAAGTATTCAATAACCGAATGCTCTGATCATTAATGTGATGCCATTGCTGAAGTCGTTCGAGCTGTACTGCTTCGCCGCCAACAATAACAGTGTGCACGGATGCAGGCATGGAGGATCCCGTGTTTGCACAATAATAAACCAGCTCATGCCAGTAGGCGGTAGGCAGGTCGAGCACCGAAATTTCCCATTGCTCGCAGGTTTTTAGAAATCCCTGTAAGGAATCCAGCATATCTTCACTGCGCACAATCAGCGTAGCGCCACTGCATAAGGAAATAAATATTTCCTCGACACTGGTATCGAAATGTAAGGGCGCGAACTGTAATACTCGGTCTTGCTTATTGATGCGGTATTCATTACCAGCACTGCTAATGAATTCTGCTAATGCACGATGACTTATCATGACTCCTTTCGGTTTGCCCGTTGAGCCTGATGTATAAATTAAATAAGCCGGTAAATCCGCAACATTGTGAATCGGGCAGGCAGAATTTTGATGATGCATAGTGCATAGTTCTGAAAAACGGATGGTGGTAAACCCTTCGACCGTATGATGTTGTGACGCCTCATCGATAATTAACAAACTGGGCTGAGCATCATCCAGTATCATCTGATTACGTGTTTCAGGCCCATCAGGATTTATAAATACATAGCTAGCACCTAATATGACTAGTGCTATATTCGCGACTATGGCATCCTCTCCCCTGCGCATTTGCAATGCGACCAGATCAACGACACCGACATTACATTCATATAGTGACTGGGCCACAAAAATGCTTTTTTCATATAGTTCGGCGTAACTGATACTACGATCACCATCGATAACAGCAGTAGCCTCTGGTGTTTCCTGCACCTGACGTATTAGCAGTTCATGCACAGATTGAAGCTGATGATTATGACAATGATCGGTCTGTATCCAGGAAAGAGTATCTAATCTAAGCTGTAGCGGTTGCTGAGGATCACTCTTTAATGAACCCATCAGGTCAACTATTTCTGACTGAAAACCTTCAACATCTTTTATGCTATAACGATCAGGATTAGCGTCTATATCAAACCTCAGACTGGCGTCTGTATTAACAATAAAATTAAACGAGATATCTTCAACAGGACCGGCGGACAGTGTATCTTTATAAATATGGGTACCACTAAATGCCCTGGAGCTATCAAACGGCATAATATTGACAACCGGACCGAATAGTCTTTTATCACCACCCACGGCATGTATATCACGGCGCAGGTGCTCGTATCGGTATTTCTGGTGCTGTGATACCAGGCGCATTTTCTCGCTTAGCAACAGCAGTAAGTCTAAAAATGTATGACATGGCTTTAAGCAGATACGTAGTGGAATAATATTCATTACCATAGCAGGCACCCGCAAGGATACAGAACCCATACGACACATAACCGGTATGCCGATAGTCACTTCATTCACCGCTCGATGACGAAACAGTAAATAAACCACAAGCGCAAGAAAATAATTGCTCCAGTTGACAGATTTGGACAGACAGAGCTGCTTAATTTCCTGCATCATCTTGGGTGATATAAGCACATGCTTACTGATTGCGTTGTTATTAACCGAGGCCAGCGACTCACTAAACGACACCGGATATCGCATGCCATCAAGATCGCTTTTCCAGAATTCTCGATCCTTATGATATTGCTCAGAAAAACGGTACAATCTGTCTTCTTCGATTACTGGAAAGTAACTAGCAAATGGTTTGCCAATGAAAAGCTTATCTCCCGCAACATTATCACCTGGACTCGAAAGCAGGTTGTAAATTTCTACGGTACGCTGGTTTAACAGACTGAAGGCATAACCATCACAGACGATATGATGAATTTGCTGATACCATAGAAAGTGATCATGTTCGGTTTTTATCAATAGCTGAGTAAACAGCGGTCCAGTGGTTAAATTGACCACTTGCTGTACAAGTGAACGCATTCGCGTCATAGCATGGTCGGCAGCCTGCTCCTGGTCACTGAAATCTTCATATAGCAGTTCCCATTCTGTAGCTGTCGGGTATTGAAATACACCGCTCTCTGTTTCCCTGAATACCATATGTAAGCCATCAGCTTCAGATACGGCCAACACCAGGGCCTGCTTGAATCTGTCGCGATCGAGCATTCCACGAATATGGGTTATTTCTCCTGCGTTATACATGGAGCCACAGGGATTGAGTTTCTGCCCCAACCAGATGCCCATTTGCGCCTCACTAAGCGCATACTTTTGTTGATGGTATACTTCGCCTTCAGACATGTTGCGGCGTCCTCATTGCTGTTTCTGTCGCCGCATTGAGGTCCTCGCTCTGCATACTTTCCTGAATGATGGCCCACCACTCCGTCAGGCTGGTGGCTTCAGCCAGGTCGGCAAAACTAACATTAGCCCCGCTGTTTCGCCATGTCTCGATCAGGCCCATTAGTCGAATTGAATCAAGACCCAAATGTATTAAATTATCTTCATCACCGATATCGCTTAGCGGCACCATAAGGCAGTCCGAGATTTGCTGCTTCACGTTCTCCAGGCTTAGGCAAGTACTGGAATGCATCTGTTGTGATTTTTCTGTGACAGTATTCTCTGAGAGTTGAGATGCCAGCTCATCAGATTGAATAACCTTACCGCAACGTTGGGCGATATATTGCAGTGCCATATTGTGATCATCTGCACTGAAGTCGGCTACCGCATCAGCGACAACAAAAGGTTTAATATCACTCATGAAAGCTTCGAGGCTGGTGGCTAATATCCCGATATGAGCATAGATGCCGCAAATAATCAGTTGATCACGTCCATGTTCCTGCATAAATTCCGTAACAGGTGTTCGCTGTAGAGCGCTATAGCGCCATTTGGTATACAGTATATCGCCTACTTCGGGTGCTAATGAATGTACAATCGATTGCTGGTACACATCATCACCCAAACCCGGCCCCCAAAAGTCAGTTAACAGGGCGCGATCATCGGATGACTGGTTTCCAGGCTGGGCGGTATAAATCACCGGTATTCCCGCTGACTTGCACTGGGCCTTTAAAATCTGAATATTATTTAATACACTCGATATAGGTTCCGCATCTAGCTGGAAATAATCCACAAAATAATTTTGCATATCATGGATTAATAACACAGCACGATCAGTATTTATTTTCCAGTCCACCCTGTTTACTACCGGCATTGATATTTGCTGAAAAGAATATGCCTGGATTTTTGGTATGGCCATTATGCCCTCTCTATTCGTTGTACTGCTGTAGCATCTGTTAACCTGTCAGCTAAAATATCACGCAAGGCTTGTTTATTGACTTTGCCGAAACTGGTTTTTGGTAATTCCTGATAGAATTCAAATCGATCTGGTAGCTTGTAATCAGCCAGTCCACGATGACAGAGAAATGCACGCAATTCTGCCGCTTTTGGCTGACTTGTTACATGATCTGAAATGATAATAAATGCGCAGCTCTTCTCACCCAGATAGGGATCCGGCATAGCTACTATGGCCACATCGTGAATAGATTCGTGGACCATCAGCTGGTTCTCAACTTCTGCGGCAGAAATTTTTTCACCACCACGATTAATCTGGTCTTTTATTCTTCCCTCAACCACAAGGTAACCCTGATCAGTCTTTCGAACGATATCACCCGTACGATAGAATCCATCGTTGGTAAATGTTCTTTTATTATATTCTGCAGCACGAAAATAGCCGCGAATAGTGTAAGGCCCACGCGTCAGTAACTCACCCACCTGCCCGTTGGCAAGATCATTATCTTCGGTATCGACTATCCTGATCTCATCTGCTT
>JBLYYN010000083.1:0-19193 GCA_048550535.1 Gammaproteobacteria bacterium | reverse complement strand
CGCTGGCGAGTTACTTCTTTGTATAGCAGCCATCCATGGCCCGAAGGGTGAATTACAGGGATGTAATTCATAATCAAAACGGCTTAAACACAGGATGTGTGCTAACGCACTATAAATTTGCGTGTCACCTACACACGCAAGTACGGGGCGGCATTTTGTTGCCTACTTATTTTTTTCCTACATGGACGTAGGTAAGGAGCGATAGCAGGATGCGGTAGCTTTGCTGCAGAAAAATAAGTAGGTCGCCAGGAGGCGAAACCAATACCAAATACATACTTACATAATCAAACAAGCGCAACCAAAGCTATTCCATATTAAGTCAGCTTCAGCTGCAAGTTGGATCAACTAATAAAAACGCTGTTCACCCTCGGGACGAGTACGAAAAAAGCGGAATGTCCAGATATACTGTCCTGGGCACAGACTGATGGACTCTTCGATGGCCTGATTCATACGTGTAGAATCCACTACATCATCACCCTGTGGAAAATCCTTCAGCGCTGGCAATACATGGATAATGTATTTATGACTGGCCTCGTCATAACAACTCATACAGGGCAAAACATCTGCATTGCAGGATTTTGCCAGCCGCCCCAGCACCGGTACCGTTGCTTTTTCCACTCCGAAAAAGGATACAAATATGGAGCGATCCTTACCCAGATCTTCATCCGGCAAATAAAACATCAAACGCCCGCTACGAATATCCTTGATAATCGGCCGCAGCCCTGCATCACGACTGTACATCAAAGTACCAAATCGAGCCCGGCCTTTGGCCACCAGGTAATTGGTCACCGGATTTTTCAACATCTTGAAAGGCCCGGAAACAGGATAGCGCAGGGTAATCGCAGAAACCGCTGCTTCCAGTCCGGCACTGTGGCTAGCCATGATAATCACGGATTTACCGGCCGCCAGACTGGCATCGATATGCTCCTGGCCTTTCAACACAATGCGTTTATTGAGTCGAGCGCGGGATCCCCACCAGATTAAGCCATAATGTAAAGCGCTGAGCACCTGGCTACGAAAAGCCTGTCGCAGCATGCGTTTACGGCCTTCCAGTGTGTATTTTGAAAAACACAGTTGAATATTTTTACGGGCGATGCGCCGACGCTTACTATTGACCTTACGTACAATGTCCCCTAACAGGTGCCCCAGCACATCGACTAATGCGGCGGGTAGCAGATTCAACCAAAACAACATCACGACGATAATCCAGGTAGACCAGTATTTGGGTTTCAGGTACCACCAGTTAAATTCAACCTGGAACAGTAGCTTACTGTTGCTGGGTGTTGGTTTTTGTTTCATCTCAGATTTTTGCTGCTACCAGTAAAGCCTGATCTCTCATACTTTTTGCTCCTTGCCCAAAGACTCCGTCTTCACGATAAAAAAGTATTTGCATCTCAGAAAACATGTCCAGTAACTCCCCCGTTTTCAGGCGAAATGTCGGATTGGATGGCCCTCGACCCTCAAGCTGCTCACCACAGAAAGTCTGGTAAAATAGCAAGCCACCCGGCTTAAGCAACAATGGAATCATGTCTATGGTAGGACGATGCAGGAAAGAACTACAAACCACCAGATCAAAATCATTCGGTTGCTCAGGATGCATCTGTTCCAGATCATGTAGCTCTGGCATCAGGCGAAGGTCATGTTGTTGACTGAAAGCGCTTAGCTTATCAATCACGACCTTTGAATTATCCCAGGCCCTGACATCATAACCCCTGGCTTCCAGCCAGCGTCCGTTAGCAGCCGTACCACAGGCATAATCCAGCGCTTTGCCATGATGACCCAATAAGTGATCGTTCAGGCTCAATACATCGGTGACCCTGCCCTTGCCTATATCCATAGATGTGTAGTGCTGATCCCAGTCTGGCATTATTTGCGCCAGAATGCCGGAGTCAGTAATACCAGCAGCGTAAACACTTCCAGGCGACCCAGCAACATAGAAAAACATAACACCCATTTCACGAAGTCGCTGACCTCTGAATAATTAGCGCCTACATCACCCAGGCCCGGACCCAGGTTGTTAATGGTGGCCGCTACAGCGGAAAAGGAACTTACCTGGTCCATGCCACTGGCCATGAGCAGTAGCATCATCACCACAAACACAGCAACATAGGCGGCAAAAAAGCCCCACACAGCATCGATAACTGAATCAGACACCGGGACCTTGCCTACTTTTACCACCACCCGGGCACTGGGATGAATCAGCCGCATCATTTCCCGCATACCCTGCTTCAGCAACAACAAAACTCGAATCACTTTCATGCCACCGCCGGTGGAACCGGCACAGCCACCAATAAAGCTGGTGAATAATAACAGCACGGGTAAAAAACCCGGCCACAGATAAAACTCCGAAGTGGAAAAACCGGTGGTGGTGCCAATGGAGACCGCATGGAATATTCCCTGGCGTAATGCACTGGGAATATCCTCCACCGCACCACTAAGTACCAGATAGGCCACGCAAATAATAGCGACGGTCATTAACACATAAATATAAGCTCTGAATTCTGCATCACGGGTATATATGCCTATATCCCAGCGACGAAAGGCCACGAAATGCAGAGCAAAATTCACCCCGCCCATGATCATAAATATCACGGCCACCATCTCTATCATAGGATTTTGAAAATAACCGATACTGGCATCATGGGTTGAAAAACCACCAATGGCGACGGTGGAAAAACTGTGGGATATGGCATCAAACACATCCATGCCCGCAAACCAGTAGGCAATGGCACAGCTGATGGTCAGACCCAGGTAGATATACCAGAGCGCCTTGGCGGTTTCAGTGATCCTGGGTGTGAGCTTATTATCTTTCACCGGACCGGGGGTTTCAGCTCGATATAACTGCATTCCACCAATACCCAACATAGGCAGAATAGCGACCGCCAGTACGATAATACCCATACCGCCCAGCCATTGTAGCTCCTGTCGATAAAACAGAATCGAACGCGGCATCTGATCCAGATTGGTCAATACCGTGGCACCGGTGGTGGTGAGCCCGGAGATTGACTCAAACAACGCATCGGTCAGGGAAATGTTCAGTGATTCATGCAACAGAAATGGTACTGCACCGGAGGCACCCAGCACGAACCAGAAAGCCACTACAATGACAAATCCATCACGCAGTCGTAAATCCTGGCGCACCTTACGCACCGGAAACCAGAGCAGTATCCCCAGGCCCAGCAGCACCAGGAAACTGTAACCAAATTCCGAAGCCGTGTGTTCCTGATACCAGACATCAATGGCGATGGGCGGCAGCGAGGTGATGCTGAATAGCATCAACAGGATTCCGATAATTCTCTGGATGACTTTAAAATGCACGATGTTCTAATTTTTATATAAAGGTTACAGCCACCTGGAACAGGCGCTCGACTTCATTGATTTTACGTTTGTCGACCAGAAACATGACCACATGATCTTCCGGTTCAATCAGGGTATCGTGATGGGCAATGATCACTTCATCACCGCGTACGATGGCACCAATGGTGGTACCTTCGGGTAACTCAATTTCCTCGATCCGTCTACCCACTACTTTAGATGTCGTAGTATCACCATGGGCAATAGCCTCAATAGCCTCAGCTGCACCTCGACGCAGGGAATGCACAGACACCATATCACCTCGACGCACATGGGTAAGCAGGGCGCCGATGGTCACCTGCTCAGGCGATATAGCCACGTCGATGGCTTCCTGGTTTTCTATCAAATCAACATAGGCCGCACGGTTAATCAAAGATAAGGCCTTACGTACACCCAGGCGTTTGGCCAGCATCGCGGACAGGATGTTGGCCTCATCATCATTGGTTACTGAACAAAATATATCCATACTGTCGATGTTTTCTTCCAGCAATAACTCTTCGTTGGAAACATCGCCCAGTAACACCACGGTTTTATCCAGGGTTTGTGACAGATGGTTAGCGCGACTGGTGCTACGCTCAATAATCTTCACCAGATGCTTGCCTTCCAGACGCTGAGCCAGGCGTTTTCCGATATTCCCGCCACCGGCGATGATGATGTTTTTGGCTTTTCTGTCTACTCGTCGCAGCTCCTTCATCACTGCCCGGATATTCTCTCTGGCAGCAATAAAGAACACTTCGTCATCGGCCTCAATGACGGTATACCCCATAGGGATAATCGCCCGGCCTCGACGATAGATAGCCGCCACACGGGTATCCACATCGGGCATGTGTTTACGAATTTCCTGCAACTCATGGCCTACCAGCGGGCCGCCATAATAGGCCCTCAATCCAACCAGTACCGCCCGGCCAGCGGCAAACTCCAGTACCTGCAGGGCGCCGGGATATTCGATTATATTGCAGATGTAATTAGTGACGATTTCTTCAGGACTGATCAGCACATCGATGGGCAGGGCCTGGTCACCAAACAGCTCCTGACGAGACAGATACTGGGCCGATCGAATTCGAGCGATTTTGGTAGGCGTGTGGTGCAGGGTCCAGGCCACCTGACAGGCAATCATATTGGTTTCGTCACTGTTGGTGACCGCAATCAACATATCGGCATCTTCGATACCGGCCTGCTTCAGGACATCAGGGTGTGCGGCATTGCCAATCACTGTCTGAATATCCAGTCGATCGCGCAGTTCATGCAGCAATTCATCCTTAGTATCGACCAGGGTAATATCATTGGCTTCCGATGCCAGATTGGCAGCGACTGATGAACCCACCTGGCCTGCACCGAGTATCAGGATTTTCATTATTCTGACTTCTTAACCATGTTGCGGCGAAGTTTACGCCATTTCACCCTGGAATCCAGTCTGTTTAGCATTTTTCCCCAGCAGACAATAATAGAAGCCATCCATATTATCCTGTCCGGGTAGAATCTGCCGTCCGTAAGAACAGGCCAGTCCAAACGATTCTGGCATCTCTAGTAACTCAACATCATCCATGTGTTGTACAAACTGTTCAATCTGCTGTTCATTTTCCTGCTTAAAAATGGAACAGGTCGCATATAACAGTTTAGCCCCGGGCTTGAGTAAGGGCCAGATGCTACGCAGCATTTGTTGCTGGGTTTGCACCAGTGCAGGCAGGTCGTTTTTTCGTCGCAGTAATTTAATATCCGGGTGGCGACGAATCACCCCCGACGCCGAGCAGGGCACATCCAGCAAAATTCGATCATATAATTCACCTTCCCACCAGCCATCGGGCTGCAGTGCATCTCCTGGACGACAATCAGCCTCCAAACCCAGTCGACCAAGATTGTCACGCACCCTGTCCAGGCGGTCATCGGATACATCCAGTGCCAGCACGTCCAGGGACGGTTGCAGTTCCAGCATGTGACAGGTTTTGCCTCCAGGCGCTGCACAACAATCCAGTACGGATTGCCCAGGCTGCAAATCCAATAATTCCGCCGCCAACTTGGCCCCTGCATCCTGCACCGAAAACCAGCCCTGGTCGTATCCAGGCAGGGCCTGCGCCATCACCGCCTGTTGCAAAATTAAGGCTGAACCCTGGCGCTGTACATCCTGCTCAAGTTTGGATTGATATTCGTCCAGGCTTATTTTCTGCTGGTTAATTCGCAAAGTCATGGGCGGGTGCTGATTATTCGCTTGTAGAATTTCCTGCCACTGCTGCGGCCAGTCTTTACGTATCTGATCGATCATCCACTGCGGATGGTCGTATTCTGCCTGCGGCTTGCTATGTATTTTTGATTCCAGTTGCGACTGCTGGCGCATGAAATTGCGCAATACCCCGTTCACCAGGCCACTGGCCCAGGACTTACCGATCTTGCGGGTAATGCCTACCACCGCATCCACCGAGGCATAGTCCGGCACCCGGGTATCCATCAGCTGATAGATCCCGAGCATGATCAGTAGCTCGAGATCCCGCTCCTTGTCCTTGAATTTCTTTTTTAATAAGGGTGCCATCAAGGCCTGCAAACGCCAGTAATGACGCAGCACACCATACACCAGCATCTGCACAAAGGCCTGGTCTCTGACCGACAGGCTAGTATTGCCATGAGGCATAGCCGTTGACAGGGACTCACCTCGCTGTACCACAGATAAAAGAATCTTGAGCGCCACCTGCCGCGAGGCCATCGGTGATCTGGAATCAGCCATGTCCCAGGACCTGACCACTCAGGTCATGGGCATTGATAAAATCCGTCACTGCCATGGGTTTACCTCCGGGCAACTGCACTTCCAGCAGGCGAAGAATACCGTCACCAGTCATGACATCTATACCCTGTTTATCGCAGCTCATTACCTCACCGGGTTGGCCACTGCCAGGCTTATCGATAGTCTGCGCCAATGCCCGCCACACCCGAAGCACAACAGTTTTACCCCTGTACTCCAGTTCCGTCTGTGCCACCGGCCAGGCATTAAATGCCTGAACTTTAGCCGCCAGTTGGATGGCACTCAGGGTCCAGTCCAGGAAGGCTTCAGATTTCTGTAGTTTTTCAGCGTAACAGGCCAGCGAATCATCCTGCGGCTGTGGTTGAATATTGCCACTCACAATATTGGGCAAGGCCAGCATCAGCGCCTCCGCCCCCATCACCGACAGACGATCATGCAAGGTGGAACCGGTATCATCATCTGCAATCGAACATTCGGTTTTCAGCAGCATATCACCGGTATCCAGCCCTTCATCCATTTGCATAATAGTGATGCCCGTAGTTTTGTCCCCGGCCAGAATGGCTCGCTGAATGGGTGCCGCACCTCGCCAGCGTGGCAATAATGACGCGTGAATATTAATACAACCCAGACCGGGAGCCGCCAGTACCGCTGGCGGTAAAATCAGACCGTAGGCCACCACAACCATCAAATCGGCCTGCAGCTCCATTAACGGCTGTTGCTCGTCTTCGCCTTTAAGCGAATGCGGTTGATAGACAGGAATATTATGTCTCTGTGCCAACTGCTTCACAGGACTGGACGTTAACTTGCGGCCACGACCGGCTGGCCGATCAGGCTGAGTATACACCGCCACCACTTCATGCTCAGAGTCAATCAGGGCCTGCAGGGGGGGTACGGAAAAATCAGGTGTGCCGGCAAAAATAATTTTCAATGGCATTTACATCACTGTCGCTTTTTTCAGTTTTTCCATTTTTTTGCGAATCCGAGATCGCTTTAATGGCGACAGATAATCAACAAACAGCTTACCCGCCAGGTGATCCATTTCATGTTGAATGCATACTGCCAGAATGTCATCGGCATCCATTTCGAAACGCTCACCCTCCTTATTCAGGGCTCTGACTCGAATCACTTCCGCGCGCTGGACCGATTCGAATATGCCCGGCACCGATAAACAGCCCTCTTCACACTCTTCCACACCATCACTGGTAATAATCTCAGGATTGATCAAACACAATGGCTGATCCTTTTCTTTCGACACATCGATAACGATAATCCGTTGATGCACGTTCACCTGAGTGGCCGCCAGGCCTATACCAGGGGCCTCGTACATAGTTTCAAACATATCATCCACCAGCTGGCGAATACTATCATCCACATTTTCCACAGGCTTAGCCTGGGTACGCAGTCGCTCATCGGGGAATTTTAAAATATCCAGTTTGGCCATAATCTATAAACTCATCTACTTCCACTCCAGCACACCTCAGGGGCTGGATTATAAAAAAAACAGGATAATTGGAAAACTTACTTTAATAACTCAAGTTTATCAGCTAAACTCTTGAAAACCACGGATAAATATGGGGATTACACCTTGGACATCAGAGCTTTCAGGACCCAGTCCGGTCTTCCTGTCCTCCTGATTACAACTGCTTTACTTGCATCCGCATGTTCCTCAAAGCCAGTGATGCAGAGTTCTGACACTCAGGACACTATCGAGGACAGCGCTCAAGTCAGCCGTGTTGACGACGGCCCACGAGCTTTTGAAAGCTCGGAATCAGCACAGATCACCACAGAAACCATTCGCATCAAGGCTGACTACCCTCAAAAGTATACCGTGAAACGGGGCGATACGCTCTGGGGAATTGCCAGTAAATTTCTTAAAGATCCCTGGTACTGGCCAGAAATCTGGCAACGTAATCCCCAGGTACAGAACCCACATCTGATTTATCCCGGCGACATCCTTACCCTTATTTATGTGGATGGTGTACCGCAAATTCAAGTGTCCCGCCCAATCAGCCAGACAATTATTACTGAAACACCAGACGGTCGAGAAGAAGCCGTGGTGCGTACCGAAACCATGGATACCACTCATACTGGCCTGAAAGTGGTTAAATTATCCCCGGGCATTCGCCGTACTTCCCGGCAGGAACAAATTCCTACCATCCCCAGTGATGTCATTCGCCAGTTTCTTGCCCGCCCCAGGGTGGTAACCCTGGAAGAAATTAACAAGGCACCCTATATTGTCGCCAGTGACGAAGCCCACCTGATTCTGGGCACCGACAATCGTGTGTATATACGGGGTGAGCTGGACAAGGAAATCGTGCGATACGGTGTTTATCACCGCGGTGATGTGTTTCGTGACCCGAAAACAAACAGTATTCTGGGTTATGAAATACTCTATTCTGGCGAGGTTCGTATCGATGTCTATGGCAACCCAGCCACGGGAATACTCACAGAAGGCACTCGTGAAATCCTCATCGGTGACTTTTTGATGACTACCAACACCAGTGCAGTCACCCACCTTTATCACCCCAAAATACCCTCTCAGGAGGTGAATGCCCAGGTCATCTCTTTATTCGATGCCATCTCTGGTGTAGGCACATACCAGATTGTGGTGATCAATCAGGGCCAGGATGATGGTATGGAGATAGGTCATGTACTGGCCACTTATTATCGCGGAGGTGAAGCCCTGGATAAGTACATGGCTCGTAAAACCGTAGAGCGGGGCCAGGAACAATACCTGAAAGTCGCTCTTCCTGATGAGCGCAGTGGACTGTTGATGCTGTTCCAGGTATTCGATAAAGTAAGCTACGGACTGATTCTGGAAGCCACCCGTACTATCCGCAAATACGATGTAGTAAGAAAACCACGCTAGCACTCACTGGGTGTTATTAACGGATCTGGACAAACAATGGACGACCTGACGGACAGGCTTGCATTACACAGAAGCAACCTGCCACCTGACACACTCTATAAATTGCTGGATCATTTCGGTTCGGCAGCTGCAATTCTCAATGCCAGTCCCAGCCAGCTGGAAATACACCCACTGAGCGCAGAGGCGATACTGCGGATCAAGCAGCCGGACACCCACGGTGTTAAACGTGATCGGCTATGGGCTGAACATCAGGATCACTGGATTATCGGACTCGACGACCCAGCTTATCCAGAACAGCTAAAAAACATTTCCCAGCCGCCCTATCTGCTCTATGGTATCGGTGACACCGATTACCTGCAACGCCCGCAACTGGCCATGGTCGGCAGTCGCACCCCCACCGCCGCCGGGCGGAAAATCGCCGAAGAATTTGCCCGCCACCTGTCCAATAACGGGCTTACCATCACCAGCGGCCTGGCTCGGGGTATCGATGGCGCCTGCCACAAGGGGGCGCTGGAAGGGCTGGCCGGCAGTACCGCTGTAGTCGCCAACGGTCTGGATACCATTTATCCGGCCCAACATACTCAGTTGGCCAAACATATTGCAGAGAACGGCTGCCTGGTGAGTGAAACCCCTGTCGGCATAGCCCCGCACAAAGGCCTGTTTCCTAAACGCAATCGCATTATCAGCGGTCTTAGCCTGGGTACTCTGGTGGTAGAAGCTGCCAAAAACAGCGGCTCCCTGATTACAGCACGACAGGCCATGGAACAGGGCCGGGAACTTTTTGCTATCCCAGGCTCTATCCACAACCCCCTATCCAGAGGCTGTCACAGCCTGATTAGACAAGGCGCCAAGCTGGTCGAAACCACGGAAGATATTCTCGAAGAACTGATTACACTGGTAAATCTCGCTTCTTCACGCCATACTAGCGGCCATATAATGCAATCGGCGGTTAATAATACCCTCGAACCTGGTTACCAGAAGTTGCTAGAATGCATGGATTTTGAACCAATCGCTATTGATGAGCTGGTCACACGCAGTAATATGAGTGTGGCAGAAATAGCCTCAATGTTATTGATCCTGGAATTACAGGGTCATGTGGTATCTGAAAACGGACGCTTTTGTCGAGTTCAGAATTAAAGTATTAAGAGATACGGAATGAAACAGACTGTTGTAGATGTGTTGATGTACCTGTTCGAGAATATTATTGGAGAAGATCATCCAATTGACCCGGAACGCGAGTTCGTGGTTAACCGGCTGGAAGAGCTGGGCTTTCCTCAGCATGAAATCCTGAAAGCTTTTGACTGGCTGGAAGATCTGGTGGATATACAGGGTGAAGTCGATGAAGAAACAGGAAAACCCAGCTCAATACGAATTTACAGTGATCTTGAAAAACTGTTACTGGATCAGGAATCCATTGGCTTCCTGATTTTTCTGGAACAGTCAGCTATCCTCACCCCTGTCACCCGTGAGCTGATTCTGGATCGCGTCATCGCGCTCGACGCCGAACTGGACATAGAACAACTGAAATGGATTGTCATGATTGTTTTATACAGCCACCCCGGCGAAGAAAAAGCCTACGCCTGGATGGAAAGCATGGTATTTGATCAGGCCATGCACTATATGCATTAATAATTAAAAAGGCATAGAAGCTTTAAAAATCCATGAGCACAAATCTTGTCATTGTAGAATCCCCTGCAAAAGCAAAAACCATCAAAAAATACCTGGGAAAGGACTTCGAAGTCCTTGCTTCCTATGGTCATGTCCGCGACTTAGTGCCCAAAGAAGGCGCCATCGATACCGAACATGATTTCGGAATGAAATATCAGGTCATCGAAAAAAACCAGAAACACGTCGATGCCATCAAAAAGGCGATGAAAAAAGCCGACACCCTGTACCTCGCAACTGACCTTGACCGCGAAGGAGAGGCTATTGCCTGGCATTTATTTGAACTGTTAAAAGAACATGGCTCACTCAAGGACAAATCCGTACACCGCGTGGTGTTCAATGAAGTCACCAAACGCGCCATCAGAGAGGCTATAGATCATCCCCGTGAACTGTCCCTTGATCTGATCAATGCCCAGCAGGCGCGACGAGCGCTGGATTATCTGGTGGGTTTCAACCTGTCCCCTCTGCTGTGGAAAAAAGTACAACGCAATCTATCTGCCGGTCGCGTACAAAGCCCTGCCCTGCGCATGATAGTGGAACGAGAAGAGGAAATTGAAGCCTTTGAACCCCGGGAATACTGGACCATCGAGGCCGACGTCAGTAAAGATACTAAAAACTTCAGCTCAAAATTAAGACTCTATAAAAACGATAGAGTCGAGCAATTTAGCTTCACCAATGAAACTGTCGCCACTGAAGCACGACAAACCCTGATTCAGCTGGCCGCCGGCAAACTCACCGTTGCCAAGATAGAAAAGAAACAACGTAAACGCAATCCTGCCGCACCTTTCACCACATCCACCCTGCAGCAGGAAGCCTCGCGCAAACTACGATTCTCTGCACAGCGCACCATGCGCACCGCGCAGCAATTGTATGAAGGCATCGACATCGGTGGTGAGACCGTGGGTTTGATTACCTACATGCGTACCGACTCCTTATCCCTGGCCCAGGAAGCACTGGATGAAATCCGCCAGCTCATCGAAAACCGTTACGGCAAAGACAATGTGCCTGAGCAGGTACGGGTATTCAAAACCAAATCAAAAAATGCCCAGGAAGCCCATGAGGCGATACGCCCCACTTCGGTCAATCATCTGCCGGATCAGATCAAATCTCATCTGAAACCGGATCAGCTCAAACTTTATGAATTAATCTGGAAACGCACGGTAGCCTGCCAGATGGTGCATGCCACTCTGGATACGGTCGCGGTTGACCTTGAATGCAGCAGCGGCAACCAGTTTCGAGCCACCGGCTCCACCATCCGGCACCCTGGCTTTATGTCGGTGTACATGGAAGGCAAGGACGATGACGATTCTTCTGCAGATGAGGACAGTGAAAAAATCCTGCCTCCCATGGAAGAAGGCGAACAGCTTACACTCCAGGAAATCCACAGTGATCAGCATTTCACCGAGCCGCCACCCCGCTACACCGAAGCCAGTCTGGTGAAAGCCCTGGAAGAACACGGTATTGGCCGACCTTCTACTTATGCCAGTATCATCTCCACACTACAGAACCGAGGTTATACGGAACTGGAAAACCGGCGCTTCACCCCAACGGACATAGGCCGTATCGTCAACACCTTCCTGACTCAACATTTCACCAAATATGTGGACTATGACTTTACCGCGAAACTGGAAGATGAACTGGACTCCATTTCCCGCGGCGAAGAAGAATGGGTGCCGGTCATGCGCACCTTCTGGGGTCCATTTAAAGCTCTGGTGGACGATAAAGACGCCAATGTCAGTCGGGCAGATGTGGCTCAGTCTCGCCTCATCGGCACCGACCCCAAAAGCGGCAAACCGGTGACCGTTCGCATGGGCCCCTACGGCCCGTTCGTGCAAATTGGCGATAAGGATGACGAAGAAAAACCTGAGTTTGCCAGCCTGCGCCCTGGACAGAAAATGGCCGATCTGGATCTGGAAATGGCCCTCGACCTGTTCCAGTTGCCACGCAAACTGGGCTCCACCCCGGAAGGTGAAGAAGTTACCACTAATGTGGGACGCTTCGGGCCTTATGTCAAATTCAACAACACCTTCGTGTCGATCAAAAAAGAACTGCAGAACCAGGGTATAGACCCCTACAATATAACCCTGGAAACGGCTCTTGAGCTAATCAAAGAAAAGAAAATATTCGAAGCCAATAAATACATCAAGTCATTTGATGGCACCGACATCGAAGTACTCAATGGTCGCTACGGCCCTTACATTACCGATGGTAACAAAAACGCCAGGGTCCCCAAAGACAAAGAACCCAAAGATCTGACACAGGAAGAATGCGAAACTTTGCTGGCCGCTGCGCCAGAACGTAAAGGCAAAAAGAAAAAAACGGCCAAGAAAAAAACCGCCGTCAAAAAGAAAGCCGCCCCGAAGAAAAAAACGGCTAAGAAAAAAACCACTACTAAGAAATCGTGACCCCTGACTTTCGATTACGACTTGCCGCCCATTGCTGCAACTCAGGCGGTGTCATAGCCTATCCAACCGAGTCGGTATTTGGCCTGGGTTGTGACCCACTGGATCAAATCGCAGTGATTAAAATACTGCAATTGAAACAGAGACCGGTAGAAAAAGGCCTGATACTGATCGCCAGCAGCCTTCAACAGTTACAAGCTTTTCTCTCCCCCGAGCAGGCACTGGAGCCATTAGTTAAGCCTCAGGCAGTAGCCACCAGCTGGCTGGTAAAACCCTCGGCCTTGACCCCCTACTGGATTACCGGTAAGCACCCAAAACTGGCAGTTCGAATCACTCAACACCCACTTGCCCGAGCCCTGTGTGACAAAACAGGCTATCCACTGGTGTCGACCAGTGCAAACCCGGCCAAGCTGCCTCCGGCCCGAAACATACTCAAGCTCCGCCAGTATTTTGATGATGATATTGACTACTATGTAGCGGGTGAGGTGGGAGGTGCAAGCAACCCGAGTCAGATTGTAGACCTTGAAACCGGCCAGATTGTACGAGAATGAACCTTTAAAAATCAAATCCTTTGCCACAGAGTCACAGAGAACACAAAGTAAATCTGAATATTTGATGCCATTAAATATGAAGTTACAACAAATAATAAGCTCTGTGTTCTTTGCGACTCGGTAATTGATCCTGCATTACTCTACCTTCTGCCTCCCTGCAGTCGTCTGTGGCAATCGTTTATATTCAGCAAATTCAGGCATGGCCATTGCCCAGCTGGTGCAGCGGATTTGATACATAATTCCCCTGCACCCTGTCCACACCACAAACCTTGAGCAGTCGTAGTATTTCAGGGCTTTCCACATATTCTGCTACTGTAAAACGCCCCAGGGAATGTGCCACATCGTTCATTGCAGTCACTATGGCCCGGTCAATCGAGCCACGGGCCATACCTTTGACGAACTGGCCATCGATTTTAACAAAATCTGCGGGCAGGTTTTTTAATTGAGAGAAGGAGCAGAAACCAGAACCGAAATCATCCAGGGAGAACTGACATCCCAGTGATTTTATCTCTTCGATAAATTCACTGGCATTATCAAAATTGGCAATAGCACAGGTTTCGGTAATCTCAAAAATTATGGATTTAGGATCAACCTGATATTCATTAATCATGGTCTTTATTTTTTCCAGGCTATCCTCAGCATTCAATGTTTGACTGGACAGGTTGATGGAAAAGGCAACATTGGGGTGTTCTTTCTGCACCAGTACTAATGACTTTAGTCCCGCTCGAATCACCCACAAATCCACATCACACATCAAATTGAATCGTTCCGCCGTTGGAAGGAAGGAATCAGGGTAATACAAGGCACCATCCTCACCCTGCATGCGTAACAGGATTTCATAATGCAGTGGATTTTCAGTTTTCCCAGTGTAAATCTGCCATAAATGGCCATCGTCTGGCGGTAAATCTGTAAGATCAATGCAGTTTATATCCAGAATCGGCTGATAATGCAGTACAAAACCATCACCCCGCATGGCATCAATCAGGCGTTTCGACCATCCCAACTCAGTACCCATGATATTCTTTTCATCATTATTTTTTTCATACAAATGACATTTATTGCGGCCACTGCGTTTGGCAATATGACAGGCTATATCCGCATTGGCCAGGACATCACCTGAGGTCATGCCACTCATATCCATGATGGCCACTCCAAAACTGGCATGCACAGAATAGGTCTGGTTGTGGTAAGTGAATCTACAGTGTTCCAGTGCCTTGCGACAATCCTCAGCCAGATCCATTGCGATATGCTCATCCGCATCCCGTAAAATTATGGCGAATTCATCACCACCCAGCCTGGCCAGAGTATCGTTACTGCGGACCTTTTCAGACAGGATTCTGGATATTTCCACCAGCAACTTGTCACCGGCATCATGGCCCGCAGTATCGTTGACATATTTGAAACGGTCCAGATCCAGATAAATCAAAGCACTTTGTATGCCCTGGCGCTTCACCCGTGTAATTTCACTCAGCAACTGGTCCTCGAAATAACGACGGTTACACAGGGTGGTAAGGTGATCGTGGGTGGCCTGCCAGTTTAGTTTTTCCTCCAGCATTTTGCGTTCTGAAATATCACGGAATGCAATCACCGAACCTTCCTGACTACCATGAATATGCAAAGGGTAAACCGTGCATTCCACCGGTACCGGTTTACGGCTTTTATGTCGAAACATGGTTTCCCAGCCTCTTAGCTCGACGCCTTTGCCATAGGTTTTGTATAACTTGTCCTGGTGGCTCTTTTCAGTATTGCCATGAAAATGAAATGCATCACTGGCCTGTCTCCCGATCACTGCGGCAGTTTCTTCGCGCCCCACAATATTTAATGCCGCAGGATTCACAAAAGTGACACGACCTTCATTATCCACACCGTAAACCCCTTCACCTACAGACTCCAGGATACCTGCCAGCCGCTCGCGTTCCGCAATGATTGAATTCTGTACCTGGATAAAACGGCTCATGGCAGCAATTCTCGCCAGGAACAGGTCTTCACCCTCGTTTTTGAACATGCATTCTACGGCACCCGCCTGCAGACAATCTTTGATGACCTCGTCCAGATAGGTCCCGGTTATGACCGCTGTGACAATATTCGCCGTACGTGGATCATCCCTGAGCATCTGGCATAACACATAACCATTCTCATCAGGCATAAAATAATCGATAATCGCCATGTCATAATCGCCGGCGACTGCCTTTTCAAATGCATCCTGAACCGATTTAGCCGTGTCGGTGATGTAACCCCGGCGACTTAAAATGCGCTGATAATAATGGCGAATACTAACCGAATCATCGACCAGCAAAATACGGATGGGGTTTTCGCTGTTATCCATTACCGCCGAAGTAATTTTTTTCTGATCTGCACCTAGCAATTTCTGTAATGTAGCTATCGACTCCTGATAATTTTCCCAGGGCACCAGTGCCGTTAACTGGCGCGTGCTCATCCAGTTAAGTGCTTCCATATTTGCATCATGAGAAATAATCAGAACCGGTGTCGACATATAATCCTTCTGTGTCATCAGTTCCATCAGATCTTTTGCACTGTGATGATCTTCGTAATTTGGCCAGCCAATAATTACTGCATTGAAACTACTGAGAGAATCCGTTAAAAAATCGATCGCTGCCTCAAAGGTTTCCAGCGACATCAGCTCATAGCCCTGTTTTTGTAATGCCTTGACCAGTATATATCGAAGCGTAGCCGACTCTTCGACCAGTAAAATACGTTGTTTTAGTTTTCCAGCTGACATCCAATACGTGCCTTAAATCAATTCCTGAAGAGTAGTTTGTATGTAGCCCCAGTGCCCATCTTATATTAAACAGGCTCTGAATAACTATAGTGCAAAACAACTAAAATCCTGCAGCCTCTAACTGTTTCAGTTGAAATCTCCGTAGCCAGCTACTGGCTATAGCCGCAGTTAGAATACACCATACGGCAAACAACGCTCCTGGTAATGCCGTTTCCGGAGGAAAGTGCTTTAATGCCAAAGCCACCCCCATTCCCGCATTTTGCATACCCAGTTCAATCATCAGGGTTATACGGTGAAAATGGTCGAAGCCATACCAGCGCCCCAGCATCCAGCCCAGAGAATAACCGAGCAGATTGATCAGAACCACCCCCAACAGCACCGACAATGCCATCTGTTCAATTCGGGCCTGATTGGCCGCTACCGCATAACTGCAGATAATGATAATGGCAATAGCCGCCACACCCGGTGCATAGGCTCGAACCTGCTGCAAATGCCGTCCTAGATAAGGCTGGATGAAGATACCCATAGCCAGAGGCAACAAAACAGTAAGCAGAATAGTATTCATCAGAGGCATGACTTCAATCGGTAAAATAGCCCCCCCCAGCCACTTCACCAGCATAGGCGTCAGTATGGGCGACAGGAAAGTAGCCACTATCGTCAAAGTCACCGAAAATGCTACGGCACCACCCGCCAGATAAACTATGACGTTACTCGCCATGGCCCCAGGGGCACAGCCCACGATAATGAATCCCAGCGCAACAGCCGGTGAAAACCCTGGATACTGAGCCATAGTAAATGCCAGCAACGGCATGACACTGAACTGAGACAATACGCCTAAGGAAATCCGTTTTGGATTCTTCAGTTCCGCTTTCAACTCACTGAATTCAAGTACCGTACCCAGGGCAAACATAGTGGCGGCAAAAAACCACAAAAAATAATGCTTGAAAATAAGAAATAAGGGGGGGAAAAGAAAGGCCAGTATGGCCCCAGATAGCGTCAGTAAAGCCAGTTGACTGGCAATTATTCGAAACAGAAATAACATCACGTACTCATGAATTTTTGTTTGTTATCTGGGCAAGGTGATAGAGGGTTGACTGAGGCTTTTACGGATAATGCCAATAACTTCATCCTCAATCTGGCTCAGTATATTGAGTGCCGGACTCTCAGCGGCCATCACTGTAGGACGCGCAAACAATACCCGGGTAGTGCCGGATTTCTCAACCAGACTCAGGCGTAAGGGGCACAGCGCCAACATGCTGGGATCGACATTGCTCACCGCATTGGCATACCAGACACTGCAAAACACCATGCTCCGGATGCCATCGAGTTGATTACGGTTATAATTTTCACCCCACTTTTCCGAAAACCTGGCCATGTTACGGCCAATATTCGCCTCAAACACCACATAAAACCCATTATCCTCCAGCGCTTTATATAAGGGGCTGTAGACCTGTTGCAACGGTTTTTTAACGCTGTATTCAAACACTGGAGCAGGACCAGCCACTAGTGTCAGGCTGAACAGGGCCAGGTATATAAGCAGGATGCTTCGAGTCATATCAGTTCCTTAGTTGGGTCGGTAGCAATTATCGGCTTGCCACACAGGAATTGAAACTTGTTAATCCTTGAAGGCCATATAAAATAGCCTGCAATAAGATCTAAGTATGCAATATATTTTCAGTAAAGGTTACACAATCAGCCTTTTGGCAACCGGGATATCAAACGTGAATAAAACCAGCCCCTATCCGAACCTGAGAATGCGACGTATGAGACGAGACGATTTCAGTCGTCGCCTGATGCGTGAAACCATCCTCAGCCCAAACGATTTCATTTATCCTATGTTCATCCTGGAGGGCAATAATCAACGGGAAGCTATACCTTCCATGCCAGGAATAGAACGAATCAGTATCGACCTGTTACTAAAACAGGCCGAACAATGCCTGGCCCTGGGTATCCCGGTCATTGCTCTGTTCCCGGTGGTGCCCAAAGAAAAAATATCCGATAATGCCGCTGAGGCCTATAATCCGGATGGTCTAGCCCAACGTGCAGTACGAGCTCTGAAGCAGGCTTATCCAGAGCTAGGCGTGATGACCGATGTTGCCCTGGACCCATTCACCAGCCACGGGCAGGATGGCCTGATCGATGATACCGGTTATGTGCTTAACGATGAAACCGTCGATGTGCTGAAAAAACAGGCGCTGTCCCATGCCGAAGCAGGTGCCGATATTGTCGGACCTTCCGATATGATGGACGGCCGCATCGGTGAAATTCGCCAGGCTCTGGAGCAGGCTGGCCATATTTATACTCGGATCCTGGCTTATTCTGCCAAGTACGCCTCCAGCTTCTATGGCCCATTTCGAGATGCCGTGGGCTCTGCTGGCAACCTGGGCGGCGGTAATAAATACAGTTATCAGATGGACCCTGCCAACACCGATGAAGCCATCCGTGAAGTGGAACTGGATCTGCACGAAGGCGCCGACATGGTCATGATCAAACCTGGCATGCCCTACCTGGACATAGTCCACCGCATCAAGCAAAGCTTTGGTGCTCCCACCTATGTCTATCATGTGAGCGGAGAATATGCCATGTTGA
Organism: Gammaproteobacteria bacterium; assembly: GCA_048550535.1. Taxonomy (GTDB): domain Bacteria; phylum Pseudomonadota; class Gammaproteobacteria; order SZUA-229; family SZUA-229; genus CBDULX01. The sequence goes on along the minus strand of JBLYYN010000083.1, from coordinate 292 downwards.
AAGCCGCGGCCCAGAATGGCTGGCTGGATGAAAAAGCCTGTGTTCTGGAGGCCCTGCTTAGCTGCAAACGGGCCGGCGCCGATGGCATACTGACCTATTACGCCATGGATGCTGCCCGATGGCTGAATGAAAAGGCATGATATGCAGGTGCAGTATCTTGCGAGTACCAGGATAGCCCGAACAGACGCAGTTGCCGAGAGGGCCCGTAAATTCAACCGTGCGAAGCACTCTTTATCATTAAACTATATCAAGAAACATAACTATGACTGATAGATATGCAGTTATAGGTAAT
>JBLYYN010000082.1:0-6688 GCA_048550535.1 Gammaproteobacteria bacterium | reverse complement strand
TCCATGTTAAAGATGCTGCGCTGAGGATTAATTTCAGTCTCATAGATCACAAAATTGTCAGCACTCAATCCATCGATCCGGATTTGACCATTGAAGGCACCGTTTACGATTTCCTGCTACTGGCCAGTCGCAGGGAAGACCCGGACACCCTGTTTTTCAATCGCCGCCTCAAGCTTAATGGCAGCACCGAGCTGGGTTTATATGTGAAAAATTTCCTCGATGGACTGGATGTTACCGAGCGCTGGAATTATTTATATCGCCTTAGTGATAAAGCCAGTCGTATTGCCGAACGCCTCGGTTGATTAATCTGTAGTGGTTCAAACCCGATCTGACACACTATAAATTGCTTTTGACTTAAACTAATAATTCAGGTCTGGGCTAAATGCCTCAAAACACCCTTTAGCAGATGATCAATAGCAAAAATATTTAGTCCGCAAATGAACGCTAATAAACGCAAATAAGAACAAAAGCATCTCTGTGTTGTGCACCGTAGGCGCACAAATAAAACATTAGCGTGTATTTGCGTTCATTTGCGGACAATAACTTTTATATTAACAAACGACTGCTTATGGCTAATAGAAGCTATAAACAACTGTCATCTTATTCACAAGCTTTTTAAAAAATAAAACTCATGGCATACTCCCTTGGGTACCTCTGAACAAGGAGCCCCCTATGGAACTGGAACTATTTCAGGTTGACGCTTTTACCGATCAGCTATTCAAAGGCAACCCGGCCGCGGTTATTCCCCTGCAACACTGGTTAAGTGATGACCAGCTACAGGCCATAGCTGCAGAAAATAATCTGTCTGAAACCGCCTATTTTGTACGGCAAAATAATGATTATTCAATTCGCTGGTTCACACCAGTAGCAGAAGTGGATTTATGCGGACATGCCACCCTGGCTTCAGCATATGTGTTGTTTAATTACCTCGATTATTCTGCTGAAACCATTACTTTCCATTCCAATAGTGGGCCCTTGATGGTAAGTTCTGAAGGCGATAGTTACACCATGGACTTTCCCGTTCAATCGCCGATTCCCTGCGTTACCCCTGAGCCACTAAAGTTTGCATTCAATCAACCGATACAGGCCTGTTTGAAATCAGAGGACTATATCCTGTTATTCGAAGATGAACAGGCGATAGTAGAAATGACCGTGGATTTGTCAAAATTGAAACAGGTGGATTTACGGGGCGTTGTGCTAACAGCGAAATCGAACAACTATGATTTTGTCTGCCGATTTTTTGCACCCAAGTACGGTATAGATGAAGACCCGGTGACCGGTTCTGCGTATACGCAACTTGCACCTTACTGGGCAGAGGTGTTGTCAAAAAATGAACTCAAGGCGGCGCAATTATCACCCAGAGGGGGTGAACTGGCTTGTGTGTTGAAAGGTGATCGGGTGATGATTTCCGGTGGCGCGGTTTTATATTTAAAAGGTACGGTTTTTATTTAGAATAAGGAATGTACACATATGTGCGCCTAAAGGTTTGGTTATATTTTTTACTATATGAGAAAAGTTTTAGCATTGGTTTCGCCTCGCTGGCGAGTCACTTCTTTATCTGCAGCAATAAAGAAGTAACCAAGAAAATGCCGCCCCGGGTCGCAAGCCACTATGTAAAAGGCACATAGTGGTACCTTCGTCACTCGCAATTTATGAGGCTGCTGCGAAACTCACAAACAATAAAATGCATTGTTTGCTCAAACATTCTCGCAGACAACCCCTCATAAATCACTCCCTCCTCAGCTTACTCCAAAGGGGGGAGTGGTCAAAAGAACAAGAAAACCTGTGCGCTTTGCGCTGTTTATTTGCGTGTCATCTTCACACGCAAGAACCCCTTTGCAGTTTACTGGGTATTGTTGATCTGTAGGGTAAATCCGCCAGGGATGGTGGATTTAGTTTTGTTGAGCATGGATGCGATAAATTCGCTTGGAGCGAATTTAAACATGCTTTGCATGGCCCGAAGGGTGAATTACAGGGATGTAATTCATAATCAAAACGACCCGGTAGAGAATAGTGAACAAATAAGGATAAGATGTCGTGTCAAACTGGCATGTTAGCAATTCCCAGGAACCCGCAGGGTAAACTGCGTTGGGGCGGCTTTTTTTGGTTACTTTTTTCAGCTGCTGGAAAAAAGTAACTCGCCAGGAGGCGAAACCAATGTACAAAAGTAGTAATTAATTTACAACAACCCAAACCCACAACGCACATCATCACTTGTTACGCGAAGCTATATCCACATAATCCCGTTTACCGGCACCAAGATACAATTGCCTTGGGCGGCCTATGCGCTGCATGGGATCGGAGATCATCTCCATCCAGTGAGCCACCCAGCCTACGGTCCGTGCAATGGCGAACATTACGGTGAACATGTTGGCGGGTATATTCAGGGCGCGGTAGATAATACCGGAGTAAAAATCGACATTGGGATAAAGTTTACGCTCGATGAAATATTCATCTTTTAGTGCAATTTCTTCCAGCTTCAGCGCCAGTTCAAACAGGGGGTTGTTGCTGTCGGCCAGGCTGTTCAGTACTTCATGACATTTTTCACGGATAATTTGTGCTCTGGGATCAAAATTTCTATACACACGATGACCAAATCCCATGAGTCGGAATGGATCGTCCTTGTCCTTGGCTTTGGCGATGTATTTGGGGATATTCTCCACCGTGCCAATTTCTTCCAGCATACTGAGTACCGCTTCATTGGCGCCCCCATGTGCAGGCCCCCATAATGATGCAATGCCCGATGATATACAGGCAAACGGGTTGGCGCCGGAACTGCCCGCCAGTCTGACGGTGGAGGTGCTGGCATTCTGTTCATGGTCTGCATGCAGAATGAATAACAGGTTCATGGCTTCGGTGGCTATTTTGCTGGGCACATAGGGTTCGCAGGGGGTGGAGAACATCATATGCAGGAAGTTGCTGCAATAATCCAGGTCATTCTGAGGATACATAATGGGTTCGCTGACACTGTGTTTGAAACAGGCCGCTGCGATGGTTGGCATTTTAGCAATCAGTCGATGGGCGGATATTTCCCGATGTAAAGGATCCTGGATATCCAGCGAATCATGGTAGAAGGATGATAATGAGCCAACCACACCGATCATGATCGACATGGGGTGTGCATTGTAATGAAAACCATCGAAGAAATTTCGCATGGTTTCTTTGATCATGGTGTGATGAATAATGATTTCTTCAAAATTTTCTAATTCAGGCCGATTCGGTAAATCACCATAAATCAGAAGATAGGCAACTTCCAGAAAGTTGCTGTTTGCCGCCAGTTGTTCAATAGGGTAGCCACGATATAGCAACACACCTTGCTCACCATCGATATAGGTGATAGCACTTTCACAGCTGGCAGTGGAAACAAATCCAGGATCAAAAGATAAGACACCTCTTTCCTTATATAAGGCGGCGATATCCAGTGCAGAAGGCCCCAGTACACCTTGCCTGAGCTCAAGCTCAAAGGTATCGCCTGTGGTGTTATTTTTTAAAGTATAAGAGTCCGCCATGAATTGATCCTCATTTTACTCGAGTAATACGTGTAATTATTATTTTTCGGATACAGGGAAGCAATGATTATAGCTTAATGCCTGATTGAAAGGAGGTAAATAGAGTAGGGAATAGTTCTTGAAGCTGGCTGGCTAAGGATTAATCTGTTGATGCATTGATTTGATGCCCGCTGCACCATGCCAGTAGCCATTGCAGCTATCTCCGATGGTTAGTGCCTGTAACTGACGGTCACCCTGTTCAATGCTCATATTCTGATGAATACAGTCGTAGAATAGCTGGATTATTTTTTCCATGTTACGGGATTGCGGGCTCAGTCGCAGGATATCAATGGCGGAATCCTTAATACTATCCAGTTCAGGCAGCAGGTTATAAGTCTGAGCCGACTGAGTTTGTATACCATTCATGTTAAGAAATTTCTGGTTTTCCTGGGTATCCATTGGCATGCCATCCGGGTAGTCCAGACAGCGATACTGACAATCATCCTTTTGCAGATTATGGGCACGGGCGGTGAAGCAACGGGCCGAATAAGCCAGTGGTAATCGGCCAAACGCAAACAGTTCGGTTTCGATGTGTTCTGGCTTGTGCTGGTGTAAATCCAGCAGTGTGTGTTTATCCAGTTCAACCGGCATCACCCAGCGCTTTAAACCGACCCTGGCCAGTACCTGCAGGGTCTGCTGGTTATAAATATTGACACTGTGGCCAGTGACAAAGTTTTTACCCTGCAATAAATTCACTGCACCCATATCATTGGCTTCAACCAGGTACTGTTCATTGTTGCAAATTCGGTTCAAAGTTTTAATATCCGACTCGGCTTCACTCAGTGCCAGGGTAGACAAAACCACCTGTTTTCCGGCGGCCGATAACTCATCGGCCAGGTCCAGCCAGTCCTGGGTGGTCATTTGTTTACGTTTTGAACAGACGGTTTCGCCCAGGTAGATAATATCCACCGGGGTTTCGGCCATCTGTCGATAAAACTCCAGGGTTTGTTGTTTCGGCCAGTAATAGAGGTTGGGGCCCAGGGAAAGTTGTGGATTCATCATTATTGCCAGGGACGATGATAGGCGCCGAGAGTGGTCTGTGAGCCTTCGGAAACTTTGTCCAGTTCGCTCATCCATACATCCCTGGGGCGATACTCATCCCGCTTGGCCTGACAGCTATCGATGGCCTGTCTCCACACCTGGGTCACCTGGGCAACATAGGCCGGGCTGCGCTGACGGCCTTCGATTTTTATTGCCTGGACACCGGCCTTCATTAACTCCGGCAGCATTGCCAGAGTATTCAGGCTGGTGGGCTCTTCCATGGCATGGTAGGTGTTACCCGCCACATTAAATCGGCCTTTACACAATGTTGGATAACCGGCCTTTTCATTGGCGCTATAACGCTCAATCAGAACACCGCTGAGCCGGGTTTCAAGGCCACCATCAGGTTGATCAATCCACTCCACCGCACTGGCGGGCGAACAGGCGCCAAAGGTATTGGGTGAATCACCGGTTACGAAGGAGGATAATATACAGCGACCTTCCACCATGACGCACAAACTGCCAAAGCCAAATACTTCAATGCCTACGGGTGTGTTCTGGATCAGGTGGCTCACCTGGTTCATGGATAATACGCGGGGTAGTACTACACGTTTGATATCAAAATGCTGGTGATAGAAGTTAATGGCCTGATAGCTGGTGGCAGAACCCTGTACCGAAAGATGCAAATTCATATCCGGCCAACGATTATGGGCATAGTCCATCACCCCCAGATCGGCAATAATCAGGCTGTCGATGCCGAGCTCGCCCGCCTGGTCTACGGCCTGTTGCCAGCGCGACCAGCCTTTGGGCTGTGGGTAGGTGTTCAGGGCCAGAAACACTTTGCGTTGGGCATTATGGGCGTATTCTATGCCTTGCTGGATTTTTTTCAGGTCAAAATTCAGTCCGGCGAAATGCCGGGCATTGGTATCGTCCTTGAATCCGATATATACCGAGTCAGCGCCATGGTCGATGGCCGCCTTTAACGAAGGCAGATTACCTGCGGGGCATACCAGCTCCATTTTCATTAATGCATGACCTGTCGTGCCAGGGCGACTGGCTGGCTGACGGGGCTATGATGCTTACCCTGGTAACCCTGACGTTTAATCAACTCGTTTTCGATGCCATTAATCACCGCCCATTTTTTTGAGCACCATTGTGGTGCGAGTAGCAGGTCCGCATTTGCCGTACCGGTAATACGGTGGAAAATAATATCTTCAGGGGTAAGCTCAATCAGGTTGCAGGCCATCATGATGTATTGTTCCATGGTCAGTGGCTGATATTCACCCTGTTGCCACTGACGGGCCAGTTGAGTACCTTTGACAATATGTAAGGGATGGAACTTAAGGCCCTGTACCCCTAACTCCAGTACCCGGTCCAGGGATTGCTGCATCTGCTCGAAACCTTCATCGGGTAAGCCCAGAATCAGGTGAGTGCACACGGACAGCCCAAGCTTCTGTGCTGCCGTAATGGCGGTTTCATATTCGGCGAAGCCATGGCCTCGATTCACCTTTCGCAGGGTATCGTCATGGGATGACTGTAATCCCAGTTCTAGCCAGACTTCATGGCCCTGATCTCGATAGCGACAGAGTAATTCCAGTACCTCATCAGGGACACAGTCGGGGCGGGTGCCTATGGCCAATCCAATAATGTCTTTTTCTGCCAGTGCCTGTTCATACAGATCGGCTAAATGCTCAACTTTGTCATAGGTATTGGTATAGGCCTGGAAATAGGCAATATAACGTTTAGCCCCGGTCCTTTTCGGTATGACCTGACGTGCTGACTCTATCTGCCTGGAAATCGAAATTGCTTTTTCATTTGGGTTAAATGAACGATTATTGCAGAAGCTGCAGCCACCGACACCTTTGCTGCCGTCCCGATTAGGGCAGGTAAAACCGGCATTAATTGCAATTTTGTGAACACGCTGGCCATAGAGTTTCAGCATATACTGGCCGAATGTATTGACATAATCAGAAACTGGCATTTTAAGAATATGAAACCTATATTACGTGATGGTTATAATGTCGTGTCAGCGCCATTAACGTCATGATCTAGATCAAATCTCATCAGCCCTATAGGATCTACAGGGCAATAGTCCGCAAATGTACGCGAATAAACGCAAATGTTTTGTTATTTGTACGCCTTAGGCGCACAACAATCAG
>JBLYYN010000081.1:0-16862 GCA_048550535.1 Gammaproteobacteria bacterium | reverse complement strand
ATGATTTACTGGCATTGATGACCGGTTCCGAAGGTATGCTGGGTGTAATCGTAGAAGTCACGGTCAAGCTTTTGCCCAAACCCGAACGTGCCCAGGTCATACTGGCGGCATTCGATGATGTGGTCAAAGCGGGCGTCGCGGTGGGTGACATTATCTCAGCGGGTATTATTCCGGCGGGCCTGGAGATGATGGACAAACTGGCGATCCAGGCGGCGGAAGATTTTGTCCATGCCGGTTATCCGGTGGATGCCGAAGCCATATTGCTGTGTGAACTGGATGGTACCAACGCGGAAGTGTCCGAACATGTGTTGCAGGTGAGAAAGATATTAACCAACAGCGGTGCCACCGAAGTGCGAACTGCGAAAGATGAGCAGGAACGCATGACCTTCTGGAAAGGCCGTAAAGCGGCTTTCCCTGCTGTGGGTCGCATTTCACCGGATTACTATTGCATGGACGGCACCATACCCCGCAAACGCCTGCCTGAGGTGTTGCAAAAAATGGCTGACTTATCCACGGAATACGATTTGCCTGTGGCCAATGTGTTCCATGCCGGAGATGGGAATCTGCATCCGCTGATTTTATACGATGCCAACAAGCCCGGTGAGCTGGAACGCACCGAAGAGTTCGGTGGCAAGATACTGGAACTGTGTGTTGAGGTCGGCGGCACCATCACCGGTGAACACGGTGTGGGCATGGAAAAAATCAACCAGATGTGCGTACAATTCGATTCCCAGGAGTTGACGCAATTCCATGCCGTCAAACATGCCTTTGATGAAAAAGGCTTGCTTAATCCAGGCAAGGCGGTGCCGACCTTACATCGCTGTGCTGAATTCGGTGCCATGCATGTGCATCATGGTGAATTGCCATTTCCAGATCTAGAGCGGTTTTAGCAGGTTGCTGATATGAATGAACAAGACAACACTCAGCAACTACAGCAAAGAGTTGAGCAGGCGCTAGCCGCTAAAACTCAGCTGAATATCTGCGGGGGTAACAGTAAAGGTTTTTATGGCAGACCCGCCACCGGTGAGATGCTTGATGTCAGTGCCCATAGCGGTGTGGTGAATTATGAGCCTACGGAACTGGTCATTACAGCCAGGGCAGGCACGCCGTTGCAGGAAATCGAGCAGGTGCTGGCCAGTGATAACCAGATGCTTGGGTTTGAGCCCCCGGCTTTCGCTGAGTCGGCCACCATTGGTGGCACCGTGGCCTGTAACCTGTCCGGTCCACGACGGGCATTTTCAGGTTCGGCCCGTGATTTTGTTCTGGGCAGTACCATCATTAATGGCAAGGCTGAGGTGATGCACTTCGGTGGCGAAGTGATGAAGAATGTTGCCGGTTATGATGTATCGCGTTTGATGTGTGGTGCCATGGGTACACTGGGGGTGTTACTTGATGTGTCCCTGAAAGTGTTACCCCGTCCCGAATCCGAAATGACCCTTGTGCATGAACTGGGTGCTGATGATTCACTGAAAAAAGTTCATCAGCTGGCCCGGCAGTCCTTGCCCATCAGTGCCACCTGCTTTGATGAAAACAGTTTACACATCCGTCTGTCAGGCACCGACGCTGCCGTGAAAGCGGCACGCAAGTTGGTGGGCGGTGATGAACTGCAGGCCAATGATGAATACTGGCAGCAACTGAAAGAACATAAGCTTAAATATTTTGATAATGCGGCCAGTATCTGGCGTTTGTCATTGGTGTCCAATGCGCCGGTGTTAAGCCTTAAGGGTAAAACCCTGTACGAATGGAATGGCGCACAGCGCTGGCTGGTTGGTAATGAGCAGGAGCAAAATATTCGAGAGCAGGTTGCTCGATTTGGAGGTCATGCCGTTTGCTTCAGGCATTGCGACGATCATCAGCATATATTTCATCCTCTGGACACTGGGCTGCTTAAACTGCACCGTCGGTTGAAGCAGGCATTCGATCCCGATTTAATTTTTAATCCTGGCCGGATGTATCCCGATATCTAGGCGTAAGATTTATGCAAACCAATATCATTAAAAAATATCTCGATACGGCAAAAGGTCAGGAAGCTGATAGCATTCTGCGCTCCTGTGTGCACTGTGGCTTTTGTACCGCTACCTGTCCTACTTACCAGTTGCTGGGTGATGAACTGGATAGTCCCCGTGGTCGTATTTATCTGATTAAACAAATGCTGGAAGGGAACCAGGTCAGCACTAAAACACAATTACACCTGGATCGTTGTTTAACCTGTCGCTCCTGTGAAACCACCTGTCCTTCGGGTGTGCAATATGGTCGGCTGATTGATATCGGTCGTGAGTTTGCTGAGCAGCAGGTGAGTCGTTCTCTGTTTAATAAAGTGATTAGATTCAGCTTAAGGAAAATACTGCCTTATCCCGGACGTTTTTCAGCCCTGGTTAAACTGGGCTCTATGGCCAGGCCAGTGCTGCCGAATTCAGTGGCTAAGAAAATTCCATCCTTAGGCAAAGCACCGGTTTGGCAAAAATCCGGTCATCCACGACGCATGCTGGTACTACAAGGTTGTGCGCAAAGCGTGGCGACACCAGACACCAATTCAGCCACAGCCAGAATATTGGATCGTTTAGGGATTGAATTGATTGCTGCGGAGAAAGCCGGTTGTTGCGGTGCCGTCAGCCATCACCTGTCAGCTGCGGAAGAAGGACTGGATTTTATGCGGCGTAACATCGATGCCTGGTGGCCTTATATCGAACAGGGTGCAGAAGCGATAGTGATCACCGCCAGTGGTTGTGGTGTTGTGGTAAAAGATTATGCTCATTTGCTGGCGAATGATCCGCTATATGCGGCAAAAGCAAAAAAGGTGTCCGAGCTAAGCAAAGACATCAGTGAAATTTTGCAGGCTGAAGACCTTTCATCATTGAATAAACATTCAGAAAACAGAAAAGTGGCTTTTCATAGTCCCTGTACCTTGCAGCATGGGCAAAAGCTCAATGGTGTGGTGGAAACAATATTAACCGATGTCGGTTTTTCATTGACGCCCGTCATGGACCCCCATTTATGTTGTGGCTCTGCAGGTACCTATTCCATTCTGCAGTCAGATTTGTCGCAACAATTGCTGGATAATAAATTAAATTCATTGCAACAGGGCAAGCCGGAGTTGATTGCGACCGCTAACATCGGTTGCCAGATGCACATGTCGACCAAAGCCGATGTCCCGGTGAAGCATTGGGTTGAGTTGATTGATGAGGCGATGGCTAAATAATTATGTCCGCGAATGAACGCAAATACACGCAAATAAAAGATAAAAATATTCTCATGAATAGATCGCTGTATCTGTACTGATGAAAAATTGGCGTTTATTTGCGTGAAGTAGCGGAAAAATAAAAATTATCTAGGCGTTTTGGTGTATCCCCAGCTGTATTCCTTAATGGTGAATTTATCTTTGTCGACTTTATTACCAGGCCCTGGTGTATGGTTTGGCAGCCATAATCTGACATGGGCTCTTAATTGATTTGGATCGCGGTTGATAAAGGCTTCGGGATTGGTCTGGACTATCTCTGTCATCAGGCGTTTACGCATGCTGGGCGTGTTGGGCAATATTTGTTGTGATATTTCACCCAGGGTGTCGCCGGGTTTAACGTCGTAATAGGCCTGGCTCACCGAATAAACATGGATATGTCTGGATTCTGCGAACAGGATTGCCGGTGTCAGGATGAATATGAATAGCCAGTATTTCATGGTGATCGTTATGTTGTTATCTAGTTTGAGTATAGTTATTGTGGCCAGCTCATAGTGGCGGCCAGTGAATTTTATCGGCTACAAGCTGAGAAAAAGGGCTAAAGTGACGTCGAAATGAAATATTATAGAGCTCTAATTTTTTGCAAAAACAGGCAACAGGCATTTTGTTAAGTATAGAAAACCTGAAGTTTTTTCACTGCGGTCCAGTGAATCTCACACTTTCGTCGGGGCAGTGTGTGGGTGTCAGCGGCGAATCTGGGACGGGTAAGAGCTTGTTGTTACGATCCATCGCTGACCTGGATGAGCACCAGGGGCAATGTCGTCTGGACGAAGTGTCGGCTCAGTCCATGCCGGCCAATGAGTGGCGACGACAGGTGGCCTTGTTGCCGGCGGATAGCCAGTGGTGGTTCGATACTGTGGGTGAGCATTTTACTGAAATGGACCCAGTACTGCTGGGCAAACTGGGCTTTCCAGCGGAGGTTAAAAACTGGTCCATACGGCGTATGTCCAGTGGTGAAAAGCAACGTCTGGCTCTGCTGCGGGTGTTACAAAATCAGCCCCGAGTGTTGTTACTGGATGAACCTACGGCTAATCTCGATAAACGCAACAGCGCAATTTTTGAACAGGTGGTTGCTGAGTACCTTGAGCAACATCAGGCCTGTGCTTTCTGGGTTAGTCATGACCATGGGCAACTGGATCGTGTGGCGGATGTGCAATTCGATTTAAAAGACGGGCGACTGCTGGAAAAAACCAGTGACATGACCGCGCTTAACTAATGGCCAAGATGAGACTATGTTTGTAAGTTTAACCGCGCTTGATTTGTCCCTGGCGGCAATCCTGGTGTTGCTGCTGGCCGCACTGAGCTGGCGCATGCAACTGGGTGTGACGCAACAGTTGCTGGTCGCGGCGGTCCGAACCACGGTTCAGTTGTTGCTGGTGGGCCTGGTGTTGAAGGCTATTTTCAGTAATATCTCCCTGCTTTGGGTAGTACTGATTTCCGTTATTATGCTGTCGGTGGCGGGCTGGGAGATCCTGTCTCGACAACATCGCAAACTGAAGGGTTGGTGGGGATTCGGCATCAGCACCGGTTCCCTGATGATCTCATCGTTTGTGGTGATGCTGCTGACACTGCTGGTGATTATCCAGAATGATCCATGGTACCACCCACAATACGCTATTCCGCTGTTAGGTATGTTACTGGGTAATACTATGAATGGCATCGCCTTAGGTATGGATCGGCTGGTGCAAACCGCCTGGCAGCAGCGGGATATTATTGAACAACGATTAATGCTGGGACAAACCAGTGTCCAGGCCATATCCGATATTCGCCGGGAGAGTACTCGCGCCGGCATGATTCCAATCATTAACTCCATGGCCGCCGCCGGACTGGTGAGTTTGCCGGGACTGATGACCGGGCAGATCCTGGCCGGAGCGCCACCGGTGGAAGCGGTTAAATACCAGATACTGATCATGTTCCTGATATCGGCCGGCACCGGCTTTGGTGTCATTTGTGTGCTCTGGTTAATTGCCAGACGCATGTTCGATGGCCGTCACCGTTTGCGCTTCGATCAAATCCTTAAAAATCATGTACATTGATTGAGTTGCATTCAGCTTTAAGCCTTGCTGTGAGATAATTTAAATTTAGCGGTTGAGCAATTTTATGAACAACGATTCCTACGACGACATGCTGGCAGAGGTGCAGGCCTTTCACGACAAGCATGATTTCAAAAATACCGGTGGTGAAGAACTGACCTATCGGGTGGCCCTGATGGCGGAAGAGCTGGGTGAAATCTCCGCCTGTGTTACCAAGGGTAAATCGGTAGAGGCCCTGGCCGAGGAATGCGCCGATCTCATGATCCTGGTGATGGGGACTGCCATTGCTCAGGATTTCGATCTGAAGCAGGCGTTCTGGGACAAGATGAAAAAAATCATGAAACGGGAATCGAAAATGGTGAATGGGCGGATAAGAGTGTCGGAGTTTCGGGATTGATGTGTGAAAAGAAAACGCAAATGAACGCAAATGAACGCAAATGAACGCGAATAAACGCAATTATTTGCTAGGCGTTTGTAATAGGTGTAATTAAGCCATCGTATTTTTTCGAGTTATAAATAGTCATACAGCAAAGTGGATGCAAAGTAATTTAAACAGTATTCCACAAAGTCACGGATACAAATAATAATCATTATTTGCGTTCATTTGCGTTTTCTTTTTTTAAGTCAATTGTTTTCTGAGTCCTTTTCTTTCATTTCGACTTGCAGGGCGATGAATTCATTCAGTGCATTTTCCATTTCTTCTCTGGAATCGAAGGGTCCCTGCTGACCGCCGCCACGAAGTTCGAAGTACCATAGATTATTTATGTTATAGGTACGATTAATGCGGGGTTGTTGCTTGCTGTTCTGATCGGTTTCCCTTTGAGTGTCCATCGCTTTACCTCAGTTATAAAGAATGATGAAGCGGGGTTTAACCAGGGCTTCGAAATCCCGGTATTCCATCTGGATGACTTCGGAATGGGAGCCGGCGTTGAAGGCGATTTTTTTATCCTCGGTCAGGCTTTCCGTCACATACACTTCCATGTCATACAGATTGCCAAACGGTGGCATGGCACCCACTTCACAATCGGGAAAGCGTTTGGTGAATTCCTGCTCCGTGGCCAGTTGTACATTGTCCGATTCCAGTGCCGCTTTCAGGGTATCCATATCGACCTTGAAGTTGGCCGGTACCACCGCCATGGCTAGCTGACCATCGACTTTGATAATCACCGTCTTTGCCATTTCCTTGCTGGCGATATGTACACTCTTGGCAATATCCACCGCGGTGAATGCCAGGGAGTGCATAATCGTCAGGTATTTTATGTCGTTATTATCCAGATAGTCTTTGAGTCTTTGAGTTGGCATAATAGTTGGCCCCGTTGACATTTATATGGCTTTGGAAAATCGCCTGTTGTGTTCTGGTTTTTTCAGATAACGATCAAATACCATACAGATATTACGAATCAGCAAACGCCCTTTGGAAGTGACCGTTATGGTCTGGTCACTCAGTTCAAGCAGTCCGTCATCCGCCATGGCTTTGAGTTCGCCCAGTTCATCTGAAAAATACTGGTTAAAGGTAATAGTATTATCTGCCTCGAACTTGTCAATATCCAGTTTAAAGTGACAAATAAGTTTCATAATGGCATCGCGACGAACGATGTCGTCGTCATCGATTTCCACACCGCGGAACACGGCTAGCTGTCCGCTGTCGATGCGATCATTATATTCATCCAGAGTTTTCACATTCTGGGCAAAACTGCGGCCGACGGTGCCGATAGAGGTGATGCCCAGGCCAATCAGGTCACAATCGGCATGGGTAGCATAACCCTGGAAATTTCGATACAGCAGTCCCTGTTGTTGTGCTATGGCCAGTTCATCGTCGGGTTTGGCGAAATGATCCATGCCGATATAGACATAACCGGCGCTGGTCAGGTGTTCTATGCTCATTTTTAAGATATCGAGTTTTTCCGCTGCACTCGGTAATTCGGCATCATTGATTCGACGCTGGGGTTTGAACAGTTCCGGTAAATGGGCATAGTTGAACACCGAAATGCGGTCGGGATTAATATCGATAATGCGTTGCAGGGTTTCTGAAAAACTATTCACCGTCTGCAATGGCAGGCCATAGATCAGATCGACACTGATGGATTTAAAACCGGTGTCGCGGGCAGTTTGTAATGCACTGAGAGTGATGTCTTCGCTCTGAATACGGTTCACTGCTTTCTGCACACTGGGGTTGAAGTCCTGCACTCCCAGGCTCATGCGATTAAAGCCGATATCCCGTAACAGTTTGATGCTGTCGGCGGTGACTTCACGCGGGTCGATTTCGATGGAGTACTCGCCCTGGTCGTCATCGTGCAGGTTGAAATGTTTGCGAGTGACATCCATCAGTGTGCGCATTTGTTGATGACTGATAAAGGTGGGCGTGCCGCCGCCCCAGTGCAGCTGATCGACTTTGCGTGATGGATCGAACAGTTTGGCCTGCATGGCAATTTCTTTATGCAGGCGTTGTAAATAGGGCTCTGCCTTGCTGCGGTCTTTGGTAATTACCTTGTTACAGGCGCAGTAATAACAGATGGTGTCGCAGAAAGGTAAATGAAAATACAACGACAGCGCTTTTCCCGACTGGTTGGACAGAGCCGCATTACGCTCATAATCGGCCTGAGTGTAGTCCTCGCTGAACTGGACCGCGGTCGGGTAGGAGGTATAACGCGGTCCGGCACGATCGTAGCGTTTAATCAGATCGAGGTCGAAAGTAATGTCTGCCATATTTGTCGGGTCTCTGGGGAATCGCTAATTTAGTCACTTGTCATTTCGACCAGAGGGAGAAATCTTTGTTTTGTGTTTGCATGACAGAAACCAAAGATCCCTCGACTTTGCTCGGGATGACAGCCAAGGCGTCAATTTAATAGTTTCAAGTGTACATCAAGTTTTAGCTGGCTGTTCTGAACCTGGATCAAATGATCTTTTCAAAGGCGGACAGTAATTGTTCTATATGGCTTTCGCTGTGCGAGGCGGACAGGGTGATGCGAAGCCGGGCCGTACCCTCGGGCACGGTGGGAGGTCGAATGGCCGTGACCTGTATGTTTTGCCCGAGTAGTTTCTGACTGAGTTTGACCGCCCTGGCCGCATCGCCCACCAGAATCGGTTGTATGGGGGTATTAGATGTCATTAATCGCAGGCCCAGTTGTTCGGCGCCACTACGCCAGAGACTGATCAGCCGATTCAGGTGTTCCCTGCGCCAGGCTTCGGTTTGCACCAGTTTTAAACTAGCCCGAGTGGCCTCGGCTATGGCGGCCGGCATCGCGGTGGTGTAAATGTAACTGCGTGCCTTCTGGATCAGGTATTCGATTAAATCCTCCGAGCCGGCGACGAAAGCACCGGCGGTACCCAGGCCCTTACCTAAAGTGCCCATGAAAATCGGTACCTGATCGATGTTGCACTGCCAATATTCCAGGCAGCCACGACCCTGGGTGCCGAGCACGCCCAGGCCATGAGCATCATCCACCATCAGCCAGGCATCCTGTTGCTGGCAGACTTCGGCCAGCTGCGGAATCGGTGCCAGGTCACCGTCCATACTGAAAACACCATCGGTCATGACCAGCTTTTCACCGCCAATCCTCGCACCGAGTTTTTGTTTCAGGCTGTCGATGTCAAGATGGGGATAACGTTGCAGGCGGGCGCCACTGAGTAGACCGGCGTCCAGCAGGGAGGCATGATTTAAGCGGTCTTCAAACACGGCATCACCACGGTCACACAGCGACTGGGCTATGCCCAGGTTGGCCATATAGCCAGTGGAAAACAGCAGGGCGCGGGGGTAGCCGGTGAATGCGGCCAGTTCATCTTCCAGTGCGTGATGGGCCTGGCTATGACCATTCACCAGATGAGCAGCACCGCTGCCCACACCATAGTGCTTGGCGCCTTTGATGAAGGCCTGTTTGACCTCAGGATGATTGGCCAGGCCGAGGTAGTCATTGCTGCAGAAGTTGAGCAGTGTCTGGCCATCGATGATGATTTCAGCGCCCTGGGCAGACAGGATGACCCGACGCCTGCGATACAGGTGATCCCGTTTGCGCTGCTCCAGTTCTGCGTGCAGGTCTTTCACGACTGTTCGGGACTACTCAGGATGAGCAGGCTTTGGCCTTGAACTCACCCTGGCCTTCGATTTCGGAGGGGCGAATGCCGAGGCGGGCAAACAGCGCCAGATCATCATTGGTTTCGCAGTTTTCCGTGGTCAGCAGTTTTTCACCATAGAAAATGGAATTGGCACCGGCAAAGAAACACAGGGCCTGCATCTCGTCACTCATTTCATGGCGGCCAGCCGACAGCCGCACATGGGATTGAGGCATCAGGATACGGGCCACAGCGATGGATTTGACGAATTCAACAGGTTCGATTTTGTCAGCGCCGTAGAGCGGTGTGCCTTCGACCTGGACCAGCATGTTGATGGGTACCGACTCCGGGTGCTGGGGCAGGTTAGCCAGTTGCTGCATCATGGAGGCGCGATCTGTGGTGGTTTCGCCCATACCCAGAATGCCGCCGCTGCACACATTGATGCCCTGATCACGTACATGCTTCAGGGTGTCCAGTCGATCCTGGAAGGTACGGGTGGTGATGACATTGCCATAAAACTCCGGCGAGGTATCCAGATTATGGTTGTAATAATCCAGCCCGGCCTGTTTCAGGTTATGGCTCTGTTTTTCGGTGAGCATGCCCAGGGTGACACAGGTTTCCATGCCCAGTGACTTCACCGCGGTAATCATCTCGATGACGCGATCCAGGTTCTTATCCGTGGGATTGCGCCAGGCTGCACCCATACAAAAGCGGGTAGAACCTTTGGATTTGGCCAGTTCTGCCTTGTTGATCACTTCATCCAGTGGCAGCAGGCGTTCCCGTTCCAGATCGGTTTTATGATGGGCGCTCTGTGAGCAATAACCGCAATCCTCGGCGCAGGCACCGGTTTTGATGCTTAGTAAGGAACTGATCTGGACTTCATTGGGGTCGAAGTTCTGGCGATGGAGGCTATGGGCCTGGAACAGCAGGTCGTTGAAGGGCAGATCAAACAGGTTCCTGATTTCATCCAGAGACCAGTCATGGCGGATAAGCGGTGCATTCATGGAGTAAGTTCTTGCTAAGGTTAATTCGAGGCATAATAATACAGGCTTTCTTCGACATCGGACAGGGACTGGTTCATGTTAACTCGCATTATTGACGCTATCTATCCACCCACCTGTGTATTGTGTGGTCAACAGGGGCGGCCACACCGAGACTTGTGTGATGGCTGTGTGGGCGACTTCATAGTTAATCAGACTGCGTGTGGCCGTTGTGCCCTGCCATTGCCGTTTGATCTGCAAGCAGCCATCTGTGGTGAATGCCTGCATTCACCACCACTCCAGCATCGCGCCTGGAGTGCTTTCATTTATGCCCAGCCACTGGAATGGATGATCCAGCAGCTGAAGTTCAACAGTAAAATGGCATTTGCTCGATTGCTGGGGGAGTCGGCGATCCCCTTTTTGCCTGCACTGGATGCGACACCGGATTGCATCATCCCGGTACCCCTGCATCCCAAACGATATCGGCAACGAGGCTATAACCAGGCCTTTGAACTGCTTAAGCCACTGGCCAGGTGTCTGGATATCAGCACAGATATTAGCAGTTGTCAGCGACAGAAATACACTTCGGCTCAAAGTAATCTGGATGCCAAACAACGAAGGAAAAATATTCGCAAGGCTTTTAAGTTTGATAACTCCCGCCAGTATGAATATGTGATTGTGTTCGATGATGTGATTACCACGGGATCGACCATGGCCGAGCTGGTGAAAGAAATTAAACAACAGGGTGTAAAACGAGTGGATGTGTGGAGTCTGGCGCGGGTGGGGAAATAAGATATGTATCCAAATCATAAATCTCAAAGTCGAAAAGTATTTTAGATAGTAGAAACTACAGCATGGTAAAAAAATCCGTTGATGAGCCAGGCTAAAGATGCCAGTGTTCTTAGGGGTAAATGAGCTATGGCCATCGAATGTTTTTATATAATCGATTGGTTATTTATGCGTCTTTGTAAATCGAGTAGCCAATTATGTTTATGGTATCAAAAAAAGTGTGTCATATGACACACTTTTTATTCTGTATCTTAATATTTTCTACAGCTAACTAAAAGTTTTTATGAGTGGATAAGGCGCTGCTAATTTTCATCATTAACTGAACTTATTATCACGCAAAACATATTGGCCAGTATGAAAAATTATATGCACAGCTTAGTCTAAAAGCGTAAAATTATTGTGATTTATTTGCAACTTTTTTTACGAATTGTTCGTGTGAATAGTATTATGAATTACTTCAATGATAGGCAAATGAGCATTATAGCCAATATAGCAGGTCCTTGTGATCACCTTCCTGCAGATCAACGCTGTGCCAGTTGCATACTGGACAGTTCACAACAATTTGCTGATTTCTGTGTTGACGCCAAGCATGACATGCAGAAATACATGCATTTAAAACACTTCCATCGACATGAATGTCTTTATCATCAGGGTGAGCCCTGTGATGAACTCTATGTGCTTATTTCTGGTGATACTAAAATTTATCGAAAATTACCGAATGGCAATCAACAGATTTATAAAGTTGTGCACACACCGGGTGAAGTTATTGGTTGTGAAGATATGTTTTTTGATCAGCATGAAAATTCAGCGGAGGCACTGGAGGATGTCAGTGTGTGCTGTATTAATCGGGACAACCTGAAAAAAAATTGTAAGCAATATGGTTTCCTGGTTTAAATCCATGAGGCTTGTGCAAATTCATCGCTGTTGTTAAACGGCGGTGCTTGGCTATTATCATTTTTATAACTGAGGGTCTATTTCACCCAATAATCAATGAATATACCCACAAAAACCACCATGCCAAACCAGTTGTTATTTAAAAAGGCTTTGAAACACAGCGCGGGCTTTCGATCCTTGATTAAATACTGATGGTAAATGGTAAAGCCCATACCAATTATCAGCGAAACATTGTAGAACAGGCCGAGATCGGATTGCTGTCCGATTAAGTAAAGGTCGAGGAGCAACAAGAGCTGCAGCAGGCCGACAATGAGCCTGTCTGCTTCGCCGAACAGGATGGCGGTGGATTTAACTCCGATTTTTAAATCATCTTCCCGATCCGCCATGGCATACATGGTGTCGTATATCGTGGCCCAGATCACAGCAGCGATGAAAATCAGCCAGGCTACCGGGGTGATTTCATTGGTCTGGGCGGTATAGGCCATGGGTACGGCCCAGCCAAAGGCTGCCCCCAGGTGAATCTGGGGCATGTAGTGGAATCGTTTTGCGAAGGGGTAGCTGGCTGCCAGTGCAATACCTACGAAGGACATATAGATAGTGAGGGTGTTCATCAGTAACACCAGTAAAAACGCCGTGATACTCAGGCTGGCAAATACCAGCAGGGTCTCTGTGGCGGTGACCCGCCCTGCCGCCAGCGGACGGTCTTTGGTGCGTTCCACATGGGGGTCGATCTTGCGGTCGGCGAAATCATTAATGGCGCAGCCGGCTGAGCGCATGAGAAACACGCCACTGACAAATACAAACAATACCCGTAAATCGGGCCAGCCTTTGGCGGCGATCCACAGCGCCCACAGGGTGGGCCAGAGAATCAGGTAAATGCCGATGGGGCGATCCAGTCGTATCAGGTAAGCGTATTGCTCCAGACGTTCCATGGCATGCTGGTAGTTCGGGGAGTCGTTCAGGGTTTTCAGGTAATTGATCAGGAACATTATAAATTACATGTATTCTGTGATTGTCAGGGCTGCTATATTAACCGATCACAGAATGATTTTTGTAGTGCCGCGCTGAAATCTGTTCATCAGTGCGGTGGCTAGAGCAGAACAAGGTTGATTGATGGCGAAAAAATACGATTACGATCTGATTACAATTGGCGCAGGCAGTGGCGGGATATCAGTGGCGGAACGTGCTACGGCTTATGGAATGAAATGCGCTATTGTAGAAAATGGAAAGATGGGAGGCACCTGCGTCAATGTCGGTTGTGTGCCCAAGAAGGTCATGTGGTTCGGTGCCAATCTGGCCCATGCTCTGGACGATGCAGTGGACTATGGCTTTGATGTCGAGAGCAAGGGTTTCGACTGGAAGCACATGGTTGGTAAGCGAGATGATTACATCTCGGGTATCAATAGCTGGTATCACACCTATCTGGCAGATATGAATATCGAGGAAATTCAGGGCTTTGGCTCCATGGTGGATGCCCATACCGTGGATGTGGACGGTAAGCAGTTCACTGCGAACCATATTATGTTATCACCCGGTACTAAACCGATTATTCCCGATATTCCCGGTGCCGAGCATGGCATTACCTCCGATGGTTTTTTTGAATTACAGGAACGTCCTGGCCGGGTGGCCATCATCGGTTCGGGGTACATAGCCGTTGAGCTGGCGGGTGTATTGAACAGCCTGGGTTCCGAAGTCTGTATGTATTTACGAAAAGAGCATTTGCTGCGGTCATTTGATGCCATGCTGCGTGAATCCCTGCTGGAAGAAATGCTGGATCAGGGTATAGGTATTATATCCCGCATCCAGGTAGTCGAAGTACGCAAGGAAGAGGATGCTAGTCTGACTTTGATCGATGAAAAAGGTCGCGAAAATAAAGGCTTCAGTCATGTGATCTGGGCCATAGGACGAGTTCCGAATACCTGGGGTATGAATCTGGAAGCGGCAGGAATCGAAACCGATGAGCAGGGTTTTATTACCACCGATTTGTATCAGAAAACCAATATTGACAATATATTTGCTTTGGGTGACGTCACCGGCCGAGCACCCTTGACGCCGGTGGCTATTGCTGCAGGCCGCCGCCTCGCCGACCGATTGTACAACAACCAGAAGGACCGTCATCTGGATTACCAGCTGGTTCCTACTGTAGTATTTACCCATCCACCTATCGGCACCGTTGGTCTTACCGAAAAAGAGGCCCGTGAGAAACACGGAGATGCGGTGAAGATCTACCAGACCCGGTTTACCGCCATGTATAACTCAATGACCCGGCATCAGGTAAACACGGCTATGAAACTGGTGTGTGTGGGTGTGGACCAGAAAGTGGTCGGTTGTCATGTAATTGGACCTGGCGCCGATGAAATGCTGCAGGGTTTTGCGGTCGCTATCCGTATGGGGGCCACCAAGAAGGACTTCGATGATACGGTAGCCATACATCCCAGCAGTGCGGAAGAGCTGGTGACTATGCGGTAATTTTTCCTGTTTTTCGTGATCTGGGCATTTTGGGGTGATTTTTCCCGGATTTCTTTCTTAAACTTATAGTTGTTATTTTATTAAGTAAGTTAAGAAAGAGGTCGTTATGTCTGAAGAATTGCAGTCTGGTATAGTGAAATGGTTTAATGATGCAAAAGGTTTTGGTTTTATTGTGCAGAATGAAGGTCCCGATGTGTTTGTGCACTTCAGGGCGATTAATGGCACAGGGCGTCGGACTTTGCTGGAAGGCCAGAAAGTAACATTTAGTTTAAATCATGGTGAGAAGGGTTTTCATGCCGACAATGTCAGTGTCGTTTAAAAGTTTTAAGTAGTAAGTCGTAAGTTGTAAGTCCCACAACCTCTGCAGTTAAAGCAGGGGTTGTGGTTTTGGTCGCTGTTAGATAAAGTTTTCAAATGAATCAAAATATCCGTCCTTATAAGAAGCAACTCCCTGAAATAGCCGATTCTGCCTATATTGATCCCGCCGCGGTGGTGATTGGTGATGTGGTGATTGGTGCCGATTCTTCTGTGTGGCCAATGGTGGCCATTCGAGGGGATGCCAATTGCATTCGCATTGGAGAGCGAACCAATGTCCAGGATGGTAGCGTGCTACACGTCACCCATGCTGGTCCTTTAGCTCCCGATGGCTTCGCCTTACATATTGGAAGTGACGTAACCGTGGGTCATAAGGCCGTATTACATGCCTGTACCATAGAAGATTCGTGTTTGATAGGCATGGGCTCGGTGGTACTGGATGGCGCAGTGGTGTCTTCCGGTTGTATTTTGGGTGCGGGAAGTGTGGTCTCGCCGGGTAAGGTGCTGGAAGGTGGCTATTTATATCTGGGTGCACCGGCCAGGAAGATTCGTGAACTGAGCCAGAAAGAAAAAGACTTTTTAAGCTATTCGGCAAAACATTACGTAAGTCTCAAAAACGATTATATTCATTGTGAAGAATGAATAGTTGGTGCTATCTTACAGCTTCTAAATTACCCACTGAGGGAAGGGCATTAAAATGAGAATTGTAAAATCTTTATTTGCTGTAGTTATTCTGTTAACCGGTTTATCTGTACAGGCTGAAAGTGGTGTGGCACGTGCTATTTTTGCCACGGAAATTCAGGACCGTGAACCTGTTGATCAGATTGGTCAGCTGACAAATGACAACAGCGTGGTGTATTTTTTCACCGAAATTAAGGGTCTGGAAGGTCAGACGATTACCCATCGCTGGGAACAGGGTGGTGAAGTTCGAGCTGAAGTGAATTTCAATGTAGGTGGTAACCGCTGGCGTGTATGGTCAAGCAAAAACCTGCAGCCCGGTTGGTTAGGTGAGTGGAAAGTGTCTGTGGTTGATGCGGGCGGTAACGTTCTGTCACAGGAGAGCTTTGCCTATGTACCTGCTGGTGAAGAAAGCGCTACACCCGAAGCGCCGGAAGCAGCGCCGGAAGCAGCTCCTGCTGAAATGCCTGCCACTAAATAGACTAACAAGAAAAACAAAAAAGCCCGCATTGCGGGCTTTTTTTATGTCTGGGATAAACTTTCCCTGATTTGCTGAATCACGGGCGCGGTTTCCGGCCTTATTCCACGCCATAAATAGAAAGATTCCGCGGCCTGTTCTACCAGCATGCCCAGGCCATCAAGGCAGGTGCGTGCGCCCTGTTGTTGAGCCCATTGCATGAAGGGTGTCGGTACGGCGGCATACATCATGTCATAGCAGCAGGCACCCTGTTTCAGAATATTGTCCGGTAGCTCAGGTAGTTCACCACTAAGACTGGCTGAGGTGGCATTGATGACTAAATCAAATGTCTCACCCGTGAGATCATCGAAGCCACAACCTGAAAGAGCACCGAGATCACTAAATTCTTGTGCCAGCTGTGTTGCCCTGTCAACGGTCCGATTGGCGATAACCAGCTGGCTGGGGAATTGTTGCAGGATCGGCTCCAGTACTCCGCGCACCGCACCACCCGCGCCAAGAATAAGGATGTGTCGGGTATTCAGGTGAATATCGTGGTTGTTTTTTAAATCATTGACCAGGCCGACACCGTCGGTGTTGTCGCCGAAATAATCATTCTCGCCATACAACACCAGGGTGTTGACGGCCCCGGCGCGCTCTGCCCGGTCGCTCAGTGAGCTGGCCAGTTGCCATGCATCCTGCTTGAAAGGGACGGTAATGTTCAGTCCCTTGCCGCCACTGGCCTGAAACTGCTTAACGAATTCCGCCAGTCGGCCAATTTCAACCAGTTCAGCGGTGTAATTGAGTTGCTGATCGGTTTGACGAGCAAACTCAGTGTGAATCTGGGGGGATTTGCTGTGGGCTATAGGATTACCTATAACTGCATATCTATCAGTCATAGTTATGTTTCTTGATATAGTTTAATGATAAAGAGTGCTTCGCACGGTTGAATTTACGGGCCCTCT
>JBLYYN010000080.1:0-10306 GCA_048550535.1 Gammaproteobacteria bacterium | reverse complement strand
TGGCTGGATATCCGGTTTTTGTTGTTCCTGGCTGAAGGGGCTTGCTGGCTGGATGGGTCGAGTGGGATCAGCAGCCAGGTTAACTGTGAAAGGCTATAGCTACAGGCCAGAATAAAAATAATATTCAGCACAACTGGTAACCGGTTATTTAATAATCGGTAGTCAATGGATTTAGGCAGTCTGGATACCAGGCTATTCATTCATGTTTTACACTAGTTAAGCATACAGAGTTTTATTATCGCTGAATTATGTTCAGATAAAGACTGTAATTTCTGTTAACCGTTCAATAGTTATCGCTATATTTGGCCATATATAAAAAAAGCCCGGTGTACCGGGCTTTTTTTCAACAGCAGGTATAGGGATTATACCATGTCTTTCAGGCCTTTCAGTGGCAGGACTTTGACAACTTTACGAGCCGGTTTGGCTGCAACGTCCATAAATTCACCAGGTCGGAAAGGATTGGGGACATTTTTACGTGCTTTGGTCGCAGGTTTTTTAATCACTTTGATTTTCAACAAGCCAGGCAAGTTGAAGAAGCCGGGACCACGAGGTTTGACGCTTTTTTCTATCAGGCCTGCCAGACTATCCAGCACGGCAGTAACTTCTTTTCTACTGAGTTCTGTTTCACCGGAAATGTGATTCAGGATTTCAGTCTTGGTGGGTGCTTTCTTTAAAGCAGTTGCAGCCGCTTTTTTCTTGGCTGCTTTTTTCTTTGCAGCTTTTTTTTTCACCGCCATACGGTATGCTCCTCTGGTTATACAGTCTTTTTACATTGTGAATAATGCATATGTTCATCATAATTACATTATTGCTAACATGATTGTTAGTTCTTTTTTTAAGTAATACAAGCGTTTTTTTCAAAAATAATTTAGATATATGCAACATTTCAACTATTTGACAGCATTTATTATCGGTTTGATGGGTGGTGTGCACTGTATTGGCATGTGTGGTGGTATTGTGGGTGCCCTGAGTTTTAGCCAGTCGGAGCCACACAATCGTACGGGGTTTGGCGTGTTTCCCCTGTTATTGTCTTACAATGTCGGCCGCCTGTTCAGCTATACACTGGCAGGTGCATTAATGGGGGGCATAGGCTGGTTGGCGACTCATTGGCTGGATATACGGCAATTACAGTTGTTATTGCAGTTGTTAGCGGCAGTGTTCATGTTATTGCTGGGACTTTATCTTGCGGGCTGGTGGTCGGTTCTATTGTATCTGGAAAAATTGGGTGGTCGCGCCTGGAACCGATTAGAACCCTTAGGGCGTAGGTTTTTACCTGTAACACGACCAATTCAGGCTGTTTTGCTGGGTATGGTCTGGGGCTGGCTACCCTGTGGCCTGGTGTATAGTGTTCTGGTGTGGTCTGTGTCAGCCGGGGGATTTGTAGAGGGCGGTTTATTAATGTTGAGTTTCGGGCTGGGGACTTTGCCCAATTTGCTGGCGATGGGTTTGTTTGCCAGCCGTCTACGTAACTGGTTACATCATATTTGGGTCAGGCAACTGGCAGGCAGTCTGGTGATGCTGTTTGGTGTCTGGAGTCTTTACCGTGTCATCGTATCGATATAGTCCAGGGAGCCAGCTGATTTCTGGTTTAGGCTGCGGTGTTTGTAATGAAATCCGGTAATTGTTTTGGTTGAGTGATTTTAATCCGCTTATCACGACCGGTTTCTCCGCTGAGTATTTCAACCTGTTTCTTTGTAACCCTGAAGGTTTTTGCCAGCAGGGTAATTAGATGCTGATTGGCCTTGCCATCGATCGGCGCTGTGGTAATGCGTAATTTTATGGCATTACCGAGAATTTCTGAAAACTCATTTTTTGATGCCCGAGACTGGACTTTGATGTTAAGTATAAGGTCATCATCCTGCCATTGAAAAAAATCATTCATCTATAGAAAGGCTTTCACCAGATAGTGAATCGATTGCTGGATGAACATGATGGTGATAATGGCGAAAATGGGTGATATATCAAAGCCACTGATGGGGGGTATCAGTTTCCGAAAGTGTTTAAGTATCGGCCAGGTCAGGCTATTGAGCAGGGCCACTACCGGGTTGTAGGGATCGGGGTTGACCCAGCTTAATAAGGCCTGAATGATAATAGCAAACAGGAAAATATTGAGTAAAAGATCGACCGTTTCCAGCACTACGGTAATGATGATCAGGCTAGTATTAAGTTCGTAACCGGACAGACCATAGACGGTGAGTATCTTGATACTAGTGATGACCAGTATCAAAACCAGAGTCGCGAAGTCGATACCAAAAAAACCTGGGATGATTCTGCGCAATGGTTTGACCAGTGGATTGGTGATTTTTACAATGAACTGGGAAACTGGATTATAAAAATCGGCTTTGGTCCATTGTAATATCATGCGCAGCATGAGAACCACAGTGTAAAGATGGAACAGTATATCAACTAAGAATACAAATGGATTCATTGGTCTTCCCCCAGAATGTCAGCCAGTTCAATCGCGCGATGGTGAGCAGAGCTTAAGGCATTGGTCACCATGTCTTCAAATCCACTGGATAGAAAACTGTTGATGGCTGCTTCAGTTGTGCCGCCCTTTGAAGTCACCTTGTGTCTTAATGTGGCTGGGTCGTCATTGCTTTCGCTAGCCATACGTGCGGCCCCTAGCGCTGTTTGCAGGCTCAGCTGTAGCGCCGTATCGGCATCCAGTCCCAGTTGTTGACCGGTTTTTTGCATGGCCTCTATGAGCAGGAAAAAGTAGGCAGGGCCTGAGCCTGACACAGCCGTCACCGCATCCAGTAAAGTCTCATCATTGACCCATAGAGTGATTCCAGCAGCCGATAATATTTGCTCAGCTGTGCGATGTTGTTCAGCCGTAACCTGCTGATTGGCAAACAGTCCGGAGGCGCCACACTGGATTAAAGCTGGAGTATTGGGCATGCATCGTACAATGGCAGAATTGTTACCCAGCCAGCGATTGATATCGGTGCTGCGAATGCCGGCAGCTATGGAAATAATAAGGGGTTTTGTCTGCTGTATAGTGGCTGCCAGGTCTTTGCATACGGTCTGTATGATTTGTGGTTTGATTGCTAGCAGCACCACATCCGAATCAGCTATTGCCTGCTGATTGCTGGTGCTGGTGTGGATGGCAAACCGTTGATGCAATTGATCCAGTTTGCCCTGATCCGGTTCGGCTACGGTAATGTTGTGTGCGGGAAATTGATTGGCAATTAACCCACCAATTAAACTGGTGGCCATATTGCCACCGCCGATAAAGCTGATTGTGTAATCCATAAACTTATCTGTTGGTCATCTTAGTTAGCTTATTCAGGTGTGGTCTCGGCTGCCAAAGATGGCAGTACCAATACGTAGCATGGTACTGCCTTCAGCAATGGCCGCTTCCATGTCATTGCTCATGCCCATGGAAAGGGTATCAAGATTTGGATGCTTTTGCTGTAATTGTTCCAGGGCCTGGCGTATTTTTTTAAAATTCTGTCGTTGCTGGTCCAGCGAACTGGTTTTGACTGGGATCGCCATCAGGCCTCTTAAATTGAGTCGTTTGAGTTGGCTAATCTGCTGTACCAGTGGTTCGAGTTGCTCGATGTCGGTGCCGGATTTCCCGCTTTCGCGGTTAATATTCACCTGCAGGCAAATGTTCAGGGGTGGGTGCTCGGGAGGTCGTTGATCATTGAGGCGTTGCGCGATTTTATAGCGATCCACACTGTGCACCCAGTCGAAATGGCTGGCGATGTCGCGGGTCTTGTTGGACTGGATATGGCCAATGAAATGCCACTGTATATTGAAGTTCTGTAATTGAGCCATTTTATCCAGTGCTTCCTGCAGGTAGCTTTCGCCAAATGCCTGTTGTCCACTATTGTACGCTTCTGTGACCAGTTCAACGGATTTCGTTTTACTTACTGCCAGAAGTTGAATATCCTCCGCTGACCTGCGATATTTATGACAATAGTCGGCAATTTTTTGTCGGATTTGCTGGATATTTCGTTCAATATTGGGCTTTTCGGGCATAAAGTTCTGAAGCCTTCCGAAAAATTGACTATAAAAAAAGCATTATAAGCTTAAAAAGATAGCTACTGGGGAGTACTGATGGATATTGCGCAATTATTGGCCTTTGGTGTGAAAAATGGTGCGTCGGACCTCCATTTGTCCGCCGGTTTGCCACCCATGATTCGTGTCGATGGTGATGTGAGACGTATTAATGTTGCGGCAATGCAGCATGAAGATATTCATGCCATGGTCTACGACATCATGAATGATAAACAGCGCAAGACTTTCGAGGAATTTTGGGAAGTGGATTTCTCCTTCGAAATTCCAGGCCTGGCCCGTTTTCGTGTCAATGCGTTTAACCACAATCGAGGGGCTGGAGCGGTGTTTCGTACCATCCCATCCAAAATCCTCAGCCTGGAAGAGCTGAATGCGCCAAAGATTTTCCAGGATATATCTGCCACCCCCCGTGGCATTGTATTAGTGACAGGTCCTACTGGCTCTGGTAAATCGACCACCCTTGCGGGTATGGTGAATTATGTTAATGAGAATGACTACGGCCATATACTGACCATCGAAGACCCCATCGAATTCGTTCACGAAAGTAAAAAATGTTTGATCAATCAGCGTGAGGTGCATCGTGATACCATGGGTTTTAGTGAGGCACTACGTTCTGCCTTACGTGAAGACCCTGATGTTATCCTGGTGGGTGAGATGCGAGATTTGGAAACCATTCGACTGGCATTGTCTGCTGCAGAAACCGGTCATCTGGTATTCGGTACCCTGCATACCAGTTCAGCGGCGAAAACCGTCGACCGTATTGTGGATGTATTCCCGGCTGCAGAAAAAGACATGGTACGAGCCATGATGTCGGAGTCATTGCGAGCGGTTATTTCGCAAACCCTGTTGAAGAAAATTGGTGGTGGTCGAGTCGCTGCCCATGAGATTATGCTTGGTACCCCGGCGATTCGAAATCTGATACGTGAAAACAAAATTGCGCAGATGTATTCTGCGATACAGACCGGTCAGTCCATCGGTATGCAGACCCTGGACCAGAACCTGAAAGAAATGATCGATAAGGGAATTATTTCTCGAGACGAAGCCATGACCAAAGCGGCGAACAAAGACAATTTCTAACAAGATATTTTAATGATTTTTAATTTACTTGGAGACTGGAATGGATAGAGATAAAGCCATCCGATATATGCATGATTTGCTGCGCAAGCTGGTACAGGAGGATGGTTCGGATCTGTTCATCACTGTCGGTGCGCCACCATCAATGAAAGTGCATGGCAAAATGACGCCATTATCCAACCAGACTCTGTCTGCGGCACATACCCAGACCCTGGTGCGTTCTATCATGAATGACAAACAGCTGGGTGAGTTCGAGGCGAGCCAGGAAGTGAACTTCGCCATCAGTTTGCCTGGAGTTTCCCGTTATCGTGTCAATGCATTTACCCAGCGAGGCTCCATGGGTATGGTGTTACGTGTTATCCAGTCGGACATACCAAAGTTTGAAGAGCTAAATCTACCGCTCATTCTGCAGGATGTGGCCATGACCAAGCGCGGTCTGGTGATTTTTGTGGGTGCGACCGGTTCCGGTAAGTCTACTTCTCTGGCATCCATGGTGGGTTATCGTAATGCCAACAGTTTTGGCCATATTATTACCATTGAAGATCCGATTGAATTTGTGCACCCCCATCAAAACTGTATTGTTACCCAGCGAGAAGTCGGGGTGGATACTGACAGTTATGAAATCGCACTTAAAAATACCTTACGTCAGGCTCCGGATGTCATTCTAATCGGCGAAGTCCGTGATCGCGAGACCATGGAATATGCGATTGCTTTTGCCGAAACCGGTCACCTGTGTTTAACTACCTTGCATGCTAATAGTACCAACCAGGCCCTTGACCGTATTATTAACTTTTTCCCGGAAGATCGTCGGGCACAGTTATTAATGGATTTATCATTAAATCTCAAATCTGTGGTATCACAACGCCTGATTCCATTAAATGGACAGCAGGGGCGTGTTCCAGCAGTTGAGATTTTATTGAATACGCCCCTGATGGCAGACCTGATATTTAAGGGCAATGTACATGAAATGAAAGAGCTGATGTCCAAATCCAACGAGTATGGTATGCAGACCTTTGACCAGGCCCTGTTCGATTTATATGAAGAAGATTTTATTACCTTTGAAGACGCATTGCGCAATGCAGATTCGATTAATGATTTGCGTCTGCGAATCAAGCTAAAGGGTAAGGATGCCAGTAAAACCAATCTTATGTCAGAAGTTGAAGGCCTGCATATGGAACAGGATGAAAAAGATAACCCTCACCGCCTTCGTTAGTAGAATCGGATAAATATAGCCTTATGAATCTCCAGCCTTATTTAAAACTCATGGCCGATCGCGGTGGTTCCGATATATTCTTCACCACTGGGGCTCCTGTCAGTATGAATATAGAAGGCAAGATGCACCCGGTGGGTAAAGCCATTCTGGAGCCGGGCATGGTTAAGCAAATTGCCTATAGTATTATGGACGACAACCAGCAAATGGGCTTTGAGGCCACACTGGAAATGAACCTGGGTATGTCGTTGCCGGATGTTGGGCGATTCCGTGTAAATAT
Organism: Gammaproteobacteria bacterium; assembly: GCA_048550535.1. GTDB lineage: Bacteria > Pseudomonadota > Gammaproteobacteria > SZUA-229 > SZUA-229 > CBDULX01. The sequence continues at coordinate 3,722 of JBLYYN010000080.1, read as the reverse complement.
ATACATGCAACGTGGCGAAGTGTCCATGGTGATACGATATATCAAGGCCGAGGTGCCAAGCTTCGATTCGTTAAATTTGCCGAATAAACTCAAGGATCTGGTACTTAGCCGAAAAGGCCTGATCCTGGTGGTGGGTGCCACTGGTTCCGGTAAGTCCACCACACTGGCATCGATGATTGCTCACCGAAGTGAGGCCATGCCCGGGCATATTCTCACTATCGAAGATCCGATTGAATATACCTTTAGTCATAAACAGTCGATTGTGGGGCAACGGGAAGTAGGACTGGATACACTGTCTTATGAGAATGCTCTGCGTGAGGCTATGCGAGAAGCCCCGGACGTGATTATGATTGGTGAGGTACGTGACCGTGAGACCATGGAGGCGGCGATTCAATATGCCGATACAGGCCACCTTTGTTTAAGTACCTTGCATTCTGTGAACGCCAATCAAACGCTGGATCGTATTCTTAGTTTTTTCCCTCCGGATTCTCGTAACCAGATTCTGATGGATCTATCGCTCAACCTGAACTCCATTATTTCCCAGCGACTGGTGACATCAACCACGGGTAAACGGGTTGCTGCTATCGAAATACTGCTGAATTCACCCTATATATCTGAACTGATACGTAAGGGGGATTTTCATGAGATCAAGGAGGTGATGGAAAAAGGTGAAGCTGATGGTATGCAGACCTTTGATCAGTCTTTATATGACTTATTCAAGCGTGATCAGATCGATTTAAAAACGGCTTTATCCTATGCTGATTCACGCGGTAACCTGGAGTGGAAAATCAACTTTGGAGGTGGCGTAAAGGAAATTGATGCTGCCAAAGCGGGAGACACTCTGCAGTTCCAGAGTGGAACGGATGATCTGCCGGAAGTGAATTAACCAGGGGCCTCTGATTAACTCTGGTTGCAGTAGGCTGCGATGAGTGTTTAGATTTTTCACGAAGTGAGACGAAGTTTGATTCTATTGCAACAAACTTCGGGGGAAATATGGACGCTTTTAGCAAGGATAAAACAATCGCCACTTGGTTAGATGTCCCCTCGCCGCCTGGATTAGAATAAACGATGAGCCCAGGAAGTGATGGCCATTGTATTTTTTCAAATCAGGAGTCCATTAGCTCTTCAACGGGTATGCTGAAGAAGGCCTGAGCACCACCTTCCATGAAATAATATTCTTTAACGTTTTCTGATTCCAGGTAATACTGAAGCCATCGAACCTGTTTGCCGGTAGCATCATAAATATAAAGTGGTGTCCTGCTTTTTTTTGCCTGCAGTAAAATTGATTTAATCGATTTTTTGTTATTTAACGGTATCGAATGTTCGTACCCGGAAAATATATAAAAGCCATCGCGCTGTGCTCGATCCCTGATATCCAGAATTATAGTTTTTTCATTGGCATTTTTAATGAAATTCAATGCTGGCAAGCTATGTTTTTTAAAACTATTTTTAGAAATTAGCTGCTCTGGCTTAACTGGGCTTTTGCCTAATAGCTCCGCGTGTTCGGGGTGGGCTCTGGTCCAGTCAAATATACCGGAATCATAGGCGTAAACATTGTTGGCTTTAGCATAAATAATGGCTTTGCGTGCGGCTTTGTACGATTTCATGCAACTATGGCCATTGCAATAAAATACTATGGCCTGGTTGCTGTGTTCACGGATTTTTTTTATACGCTGGATAAAATTCTCATTGTTAAGTCCTAAAGGGATATTGATAGCGTTTTTTATGCGTAAAGTTTCATATTCATAGCTGGAACGTGCATCTATAATAATGCTGTTGTCGAACTGTTGATAAAGCTGTTCAGTGCTTAGTGTGGGTATGTTTGGATAGATCTCACGTCCAGGATAGTCGCTGTCGGCATGGCTATGGCTGAATGTGCCAAGTAACAGGATAAAGCCAGTTATGAAATAGCTTTTTCGGAAAATGTTTTTTATTTTCATATAAATGTCATTCACCCTGTGACATAAACAGGGTCTCCTTGAAAAATGATATGCGTGTATTTTGATACTGGTTTTGTGGTCACGGATAATGCTGGATAATAACCACCTATACAAACCAGTCAATGGTGCCGTTTCCTTTTGTGGTAGATGATGGGGGTGGCAGCATTGCCCAGACCCAGAATGTTGGCGCTGAGATTAAGGCCGATGCTGCCAAGGGCCGGGTGATTTTTGGGTAGATCCGGAAACAGCCAGTGTAGTAAGGGGTGGATGGCTTTGACAAAGAGATAGACCAGGCCACTTTGTTCGGCAATTTTCATTAAGCCTAGCCAGAGCGCCATGATCCCCGCCAGACCTATAGCCAGTTGTACGGCGAATTTCGACATGTCAAATGCGGCATCGATGATGGCTCGTAACTTTACCCAATGCACTTCGGGTAATAGCAGCTGCAGTTGCTGCTTATCTATATCATGCCTGATGATGCGGATATTCAAAATCGGTTTATCAATCTGCTGATGCCTGGCTATCAATTGCCAGTGTTCGGGTAAGGAATGGGTAACGGGTACTTTTAGGATGTCTGGTAACTGGTCTGAGCTGAGTGGAAGGTTTATCGACTTATCTGGGTGTTTTAACCTAAGGGATGTACTATGTTTGTCAATGACATAGGAAACTATCTGTATGTTTCCATTGCCATAGGTATTGCCAAGTTCGTCACGGATATCCTGAGCCAGGGCAAACCAAATACTTAAAATGATTAAACCTGCCCAGATGTAATTAAGCATGATGATGAATAAAGGTCGAATGATGTTACGTATTGTTAGTATTCTATTGTGTTTGCTCCTGGCAGCAAATGCAAAGGCTGAAACGGATTTAAAATGGAGTCGTACATTGCAACGTGTGGCTGACTCAGTGGTCACTCTGCGAGTGGATGCGGCCAGGGCATTTGATACGGCATCGAATAGTACGACTCAGGCCACGGGTTTTGTGATCGATGCCGATCAAGGCCTGATTCTGACCAATCGTCATGTTGTGCAGGCCGGGCCGGTCACTGCAGAGGCCCTGTTTTCTAATCGTGAAGAGGTGGAATTAAAGCCGCTGTACCGTGATCCTGTGCATGACTTTGGTGTTTTTCAGTATAACCCTGCCGATCTTAAATTTATCAAGCCTACAGCATTGAAGTTGCGCCCGGATAAGGCGCGTAGTGGGCGCGATATTCGGGTCATAGGTAATGATGCGGGAGAGCAGCTATCGATTTTGGCCGGTACCCTGGCACGACTGGATCGAGCGGCGCCCAACTATGGCCCTGGGCGATACAATGATTTTAATACCTTCTATTATCAATCGGCATCCGGGGTTTCAGGGGGATCATCTGGCTCGCCGGTAGTGGACATCAAAGGCGATGTACTGGCATTGAATGCCGGAGGTACCAGGAGTGCAGCATCCAGTTTTTTCCTGCCCCTGGAACGTGTACTGCGCGCAGTAAAATTGATCCAGGCTGGCAAGGCCGTGCCTCGCGGAACATTGCAAACTACATTTACCTATCAGCCTTATGATGAGGTGCGAAGACTGGGTCTAAGGCCGGAAATCGAAGCTCAGCTGAGAAAAGTGAACCATGGCGATGGTCTGCTGGTGGTCAGTCAGACGCTTCCCCAGGGGCCGGCAGATGGTTTACTAAAACCCGGGGACATTGTGTTAAAAGGCTGGGTGGGAACCAATAAGCCACAATGGTTAAGGCGTTTCGATGAGCTGGAGGCCCTGCTGGATGATCATGTTAATGAAACCGTT
>JBLYYN010000079.1:0-4645 GCA_048550535.1 Gammaproteobacteria bacterium | reverse complement strand
CCAGCCCTCTGTACATATGATTTTAAACTTGGAACTGCCATGCTCAGAATAATCGCGAGAATTGAAATCACGATCATGAGTTCGATTAATGTGAAGCCGAGATGTTTTTTCATAACCATAGTAAAGCTCGCTTTTACAGATATGTCATGGGTTTGAAGATGGAATGTTTTTTATCCCTGACCAATGGTTAAACCTGACATTTATTATCGTTGTACATGACATAACTAATAATATACGACGTAGCTAAAAACACCCATAGGCTGTGTTCATTCAACTGAATGGCGGTGGTTTTATACCGATAAATGGTGTTTTAATGATGATTACTGTGATCAGTGTTGCGAATCGAGCTGGTAGGGATTGGCATCTATTGTCGGTGCTTGCCCATTCATCAGATCCATCAAAAGCCGGACGCTGGCCATACCCAGGATAACGCCGTTACGATAATGACCGCTATTGATATACAAATTACCTATATCGGGATGCTGGCATATATAGGGCACACCCTGTTGTGTGCCGGGCCTAAGACCCGCCCAGTGATGTTCTATTTTATACTCTTGCAGAGCCGGTAATATGCCGATCGCAGACTGCAGCAGATCCTGTTGTGCTTCGCGGCTGATGCGTTTTTCAAAGCCGGTATGCTCGAGGGTACTCCCCGCAAGAATGCGACCGTCTCTTCTCGGTATCAGGTAACGCCCACGATCCAGTACGATACGCTTGAGCACTCCGGGTTCGGCCTTGAATAATATCATCTGGCCTTTCACCGGTTCGATAATGGGTGGACGATACGGTTTCAATAATTCACCACTCCAGGCACCGGCCGTGATGACAAGCTTATCCGCCCGATATTGCTTGCCATCGGCCAACACGCCCTGAAGCTGTCCATTATGTAATTTCAGGCCTTCGACTCGGCACCGTTCGATATAGGGTATATCTCTCGACCGCAGGCTTGCAACTAACGACTTGACCAGCCTTGGGTTTCGCATCTGGGCTATTTCAGGCATCCACAGCGCCTGTGTGTATGCCTTAGCCAATGAGGGCTCTAGCTGATCGAGCCGGGCTCGATTCGCAACCAATTCCATACGCATAGCATATTCGTCCGACCAGTGTTGCGCCTGCTCATCCTCATCCTTATCCAGCACCAGCATGCCGGAGACGGTGTACTCGGGATCAATACCGCTCTCTTCGGCTAGTTGCTTTGCCAGTTCGGGATAGATTTGCTGGCTGAGTTTCGCCAATCGATTGACGGCATCCGGATAACGCCAGGGATAGAGGGGCGACAATATGCCACCACCCGCCCAGGTGGCTTCACCACCCAGCACCCCCTGTTCGAGAATCATGACGTCAGCACCTGCGGCCTGCAGCTCACGGGCGGTGAGCATACCAATAAGTCCACCACCAACAATCAGGCAATCAGTCATTTGTATACTTGGAAGAAAAAATATTAAAAGAAATAAACAGGGTGGCCAGACTCCACCCTGTTTAGAGAGATTATATTAATTCGCGCAATCGTCCTGGACGCCCGCCGGAGCAAATTTCATATATTTCTTACAATAACAGGGGCTTACACCTTTGCCCCAATGAATTTGACAGCGAGTTATCCAGCGCTCGGCCTGTTTTTTCTCGAACTCCAGCTCTTCTTCGCTGGTAATTTCAGTGTGCTTAGGCATATTGTCCTGCACACGCTTCCTGTCGAGTGCGGCCTGCTGCTGCTTACGCTGCTTATCCACCATCTGATTCACCGATTTGGTGGCCGCCGATTTCTTACCTGCATTACCACAGGGATAGGCAATATTTTTTACGGAGGATTTAAACTGAGCAGGTGGCTGTGCGTAACAGGTAGGCTCAGTTTTAACCACAGGCCTGGGTTTTTTCGGTTTATTCACTTTAATCGGTTTATTCGGCTTTTTCGCCACCACCGGTTTTTTCAGCTCTTTCATCAAGCCTGCAAAGCCATTCATACCGTAAGTCAGTTTCACTGAATCCCCAAAGGGCTCAATTGCAAAACTGATGGTTTTCGCCGACATGAGCTGCTTGAGCGTTTTATCATCCATTTTGATATAGAAATCATCACCGGCATTCACACAGGTGCCGCCTGCAACCTTGGCATGCTTTTTCAGGCTGTTAGAAGCACCATCCTGATTATTCAGGCACCACTTGAACCGAGCTAAGGTTTTCCCATCGACCGCCACTTCTGTAATGCTCATATAGTCGAGCTGCCGGGTATCTTTTAACTCACCACTGGGATCATTTTTCCCCAGATGCAGTCGCATATGCTTACTGTTGACGCTTAAATGATAATAAAAGGTATCCCCCGATTCCTTTACTCTACCGGCTTTTAATACTGAAGACCCCTTTTTATACCAGCTGGTGTCGCCCAAAAACTTATAGTCTTTGTTTTTTTTGAACGGATCTTTCCCTGCTGAAACAGTCAAGCTCGTGGCAGTCAACGCAACGGCTGCTGCATAAATTACCCAATTCCTAAACATAGAATACCTCTTGATTACCTCTTATTTAGTCACAGCACCTTCGCATTTACTTATTACCAATGCCAAAATGTAATTTTAGCAAAGTATAATATAAAATGAACGTCTGGGGCTGACAAACCTTCCGTCGCTGTAAACAACCACTTGATCTGGTTATGCAGCAGCTTATGATTTTGTATGCCAAGCGACAAACAGACCATTAAATAATGTAGAATAGCAAACTTTTAACAGAACTGTTTATAATGCAAATCATTCTCAATGGGGACGCCAGGGAAGTGGCTGATAAATCCAGCCTGTCACAACTGGTAGACAGTCTTCAACTCAAAGGTAAGCGACTGGCAATTGAGGTCAATGAAGAGATCATTCCCAGAAGCGCGCATGACACATATACCCTACAAGATGGCGACCAGGTCGAAATCGTCCATGCCATCGGCGGGGGGTGAGTAGAGACCGAATGTCCGGTGGACATTCGCAGCTCTACGAACGCACGACAGGGACGTCGGGCCGGATCAACGCTTCATGGACGAATACCCGAATAAATTGTATTTACAGACCCAAAATTAAATATACCCATGAACAACGACCCACTCATCATAGCTGGAAAACCCTATAACTCACGTCTCCTGGTCGGCTCAGGTAAATATAAGGACCTGGAAGAAACCAAAATGGCTACTGAGGCCAGTGGCGCTGAAATTATCACGGTCGCCATTCGACGTACCAATATTGGCCAGAATCCCGGTGAACCCAATTTACTGGATGTAGTGCCTCCAGAAAAATACACCATCCTGCCCAACACCGCCGGCTGCTACACCGCCGAGGATGCAGTACGAACCTGTCGTATGGCCCGTGAATTACTCGATGGCCACGATTTAGTCAAACTCGAAGTCCTGGGTGACGAAAAAACCCTGTTTCCGGATATCGTCGCCACTCTTGAAGCCGCTGATGTACTGGTGAAAGACGGCTTTAAGGTGATGGTTTACACCAATGATGATCCAATTATTGCCAAACGCCTGGAAGAACTGGGTTGTGTCGCCGTCATGCCACTGGCCGCACCCATCGGTTCAGGGCTGGGTATTAGAAACCCCTATAACATCCTGACCATAATCGAAAACGCCCATGTGCCAATCCTGGTGGATGCCGGTGTCGGCACTGCATCCGATGCGGCCATAGCCATGGAACTGGGTTGTGATGGCATTTTGATGAATACTGCGATCGCAGCGGCCCAAAAACCAGTACTCATGGCTTCGGCGATGAAAAAAGCCGTGGAAGCTGGACGCGAAGCCTACCTCGCCGGTCGTATGCCGCGCAAGCGATTCGCTTCGGCGTCATCGCCCATCGATGGAACGTTTTTCTAATGATTACCACAGAGTCACAGAGTTCACAGAGAGATGTGTATGTCGAATTTAATACATGATTCCTCTGTGCTCTCTGCGCCTCTGTGGCAAACAGTAAATTTATCATGGAAAACAAACATCTCAGAACCATCCGCAGCTTTGTTAAACGTGAAGGCCGTTTAACGACTGGTCAACAAAAGGCGATTGAAACTCAGTGGCCCCTGTATGGTATTGATTATACTGAACAGTTTTTAGATCTGGATCAGGTCTTTGGCCGCCAGTCACCTCGCGTGCTGGAAATTGGCTTTGGTAATGGCGATTCGCTATGGCAGATGGCCCAGGCTAATCCTGAGCTTGATTACCTGGGTATTGAAGTCCATCGCCCGGGTGTGGGCCATCTATTACACCTGATCGAAAGTTCTGCGATCAATAATATACGCGTCAGCAATCATGATGCGGTCGAGGTGCTCAAAAACCAGATACCCGATGCCAGCCTTGACCGTGTGCAGTTGTTTTTCCCTGACCCCTGGCATAAGAAAAAGCATCACAAACGCCGTATTGTTAGCGATGATTTTGTTGCCATGATCGCGGACAAATTAAAACCTGGCGGTATTTTCCATCTCGCCACCGACTGGGAGCACTATGCCGAGCAGATGCTCAGGGTGCTTGGCCAGTGTGAGCTGTTTGATAATTTATCCGCGGATAATAGCTTTGTAGAAAAGCCAGAACAGCGCCCGCTCACCAAGTTCGAGCAACGCGGCCACCGATTAGGTCACGGTGTCTGGGACCTTCTTTTTAAAAAGTAGTTACAAGTTACAAGTTACAAGT
>JBLYYN010000078.1:0-3387 GCA_048550535.1 Gammaproteobacteria bacterium | reverse complement strand
GTGGTTTCTGATTTACAATCAATGAAAGAAAATAGAACGTTGATTAAGTCATTCTTCAGAAATGATTGTGTATCCTTTGCTGCGGCCTAGTTAGTATTATTGCAGCATAGAATGGATATAGACTTCGCATATCAATCTCCTGGTCATTAGCTGGGGGGCAACTCCTGTAAATGCCGGGTAGCTGATCTTTGCAGCTCATTCCTGAAATTGTAAACCGAGTAAAATTAGAAACGCCTTATTTGACTATTAATGTACCGTTTTTCTCCATAACTCAACTATTTTAAGACCTGCCGCCGACTAACGGTGGAAAATAGCAATTTCCTAACCTTTTGAATATTCACGAATCAGCTCGACAATCTGCACCTGATAGTTTTTGTACCACTGGCTACGACCCAGCTCCTGAGCCTGGAGATGTTCTGCGTTTTGTTTCCATTGTTTGATTTTTTCAAGACTTTCCCAATAAGATATGGCGATTTCCATATCCCCTTCTGTTACTGAAAGAAATTCAGTACAGTCGTATTGTTCGATAGCCAGTTGTCTCATACGATGAGCCATTTCATAGTAGCTTTGATCCAGCTTATTCACTTCTGCTTTGAATATTACGGCATACATAGGCATTCAATTCCTTAATTAATAAACCTGAACCAACCAGTTTGAGATAAATCAACGGGCATATCTGTATCCATTCCTATCCATACCTCGCCGACTCCCATGCATGGATGGCATGTTTTCTGGCTTCCCCCCAATGATAACCCGCCAATTGACCAGTTTGTCTAATAACCCGGTGACATGGGATCAGGAATGCCACCGGGTTGATTGCCACAGCACGACCTATGGCTCGCGCTGCACCTGGCCGACCCAGGGCATTTGCCACCCGGGAATAGCTGGTTACCCTGGCCGGTGGGATCTGCATTAGCGACTTCCAGACACTGACCTGAAAATTGGTGCCCCTAACCAGCAAAGATAATGGTCGGTCAGCCTGTCTGTTTAGCTGAAACATCGTAGTTATCAGGTCACTGGTGTGCCGGTTTGTATTCAGTATCTCAGCCTCAGACCATTGTTTTAACAGGTCTTGCATTTCACCTTCGATGCCATTCTGGCCCAGAAATGAAAACTTACAGATACCTCTCCGGGTCGTCGCAATAAAGGCCGGGCCAAAGGGTGTGTCATGGACGGCGTATTCTATAGTCATTCCTTTACCACGACTTTTATACTCGCCTGGCGTCATCGCCTCCAGATTTATAAAATGATCATACAATCTTGAGCCACTGCTCAAGCCGAGGGAGTCAGACACTTCCAGTTGCGGCCTGGCTTCATTGAGTAATTGTTTTGCACGCTCCACCGTGAGTAGCTGTAGAAATCGTTTCGGCGATACGCCTGCCCAGTGACTAAACAGTCTTTGGAAATGGTAAGGGCTCAATTGTATATGATCGGCTATCTCATCCAGGGTTGGCTGCTGACCCACTCGCTGAGTCACATACATAATTGCTTTTTCGATACGTTGATAGTCGGTCATAGTGGCCCGGAGCGAATGTTCGTTAAGCTGATTGAGACCCGTTGTTGTGGGACCTGTAGATTTTTATAGTATTGCAATCAAAGCCTATAGGCGACCCGGATCTTGCTATGCTTGAGCCTGTTTTAGCGGTTCAGTTAACCCGTAATGTAAAAACGGCGGTGTAGTGAGTAAAGCCGATAATGCTTACGCCCTGAGCGGGTACTTAACTATTTTTACTCAAAATATTGGTTGGCTTGCCATCAAGGCTGTGCTGATTATTCTCCTGCCAGAACTCATTTACGCCCTGCTCACCCTGCTTAAGCGCCCAGTTATTCAGCTGTTGCCTTTGTTCTACAAATTCAAACAAGGGCACCGCCATACCACATGAGGTTTGAACCAGGTCGACTGTGAGATCAAAGATTTGCCTGGCACCCGGCAAGGGATCGAATAAGGAAAACAACGCCCCCCATTCCTGGTCATTTTTATGAACAAGCTTTGCCTTTCCATAAACACGTAAAATCATAGGCTTTCCATCAAACGCGGCAAACATGATGGTCATGCGGGGATCTTCCTGGACATGGGCCGATGTTTCATTTCCACTACCGGTTACATTTAACCAGACCACTCTGTTTTTACCCATGACCCTTAAACTGTCCATGCCTTTTGGAGATATATTCACCCGACTATCGGCCGTAGCCGTGCCGACAAAAAATAATTTTTGATCCTCGATAAACTGTTTCAGATTTTCTGATATTTCTGTATAGCGCTGTGCCATGTTGCAGAGGCCCTTTATGGTTATTAAACGACAGATGAAACAACCGTGTAATCACTATAACTGTTTAACCTTCATAAAATCTACCATGCCCATTTTAGCTTCATCATATGAGTCCTCTCTCTGCAAACGAAACCACCTCCTCGCCCACTATAAAATGATCCAGCACCCGGATATCCACCAGGGCCAGGGCATCGGTCAGTTTTTGCGTTATGCGCCGATCTGCCTGGCTGGGCTCGGCCACCCCGGATGGGTGGTTGTGAGCAAAGATGATGGCCGCCGCGTTATAGGCCAGGGCTTTTTTCACCACTTCCCGCGGATAGACACTGGCGCCATCGATGGTGCCGGTAAACAGCTCTTCAAAACAGATCACCCGATGACGCTGATCCAGGAACAGGGCGGCGAAGACTTCATGCTGGTAATCCCTTAACTGATCGCTGAGGTATTGCCGGGTTTCGTCCGGGCTGGTCAGGGCATGGCCCTGTTTCATAGATTCGAACAGATAGCGCCGGGCCATTTCCAGCACCGCCTGTAACTGAGCGTATTTAGCCGTTCCCAGGCCGAGATGGGCACAAAATTCTGTTTGACTGGCCTGCAGTAGATTGCGCAAGCCACCAAAAGCCTGTAATAAATCATCGGCCAGGTCCACCGCCGATTTGCCTTTTAAACCGGTACGCAGAAAGATAGCCAACAGTTCGGCATCCGTTAAATGCTGGCTGCCCTTGAGTAATAGCTTTTCTCGCGGCCGCTGTTCCTGCGGCCAGTGATTAATTGCCATAATCATCCCTGATTGTGAAAGTGAACAAGTATACCCATGATGCATGCCGTATCGAATAGGCCAATGCTGGATTCGGATGTAGGAAAAAGCCGATAGCAATCTGATACACTTGCGGCTATGACTTCACGCCTGAACAACAAACACATATTACTGGGCATCAGCGGCGGTATCGCCGCCTACAAGAGCGCTGAACTGGTGCGCCGCCTGAAAGATGCCGGTGCTGAGGTGCGTGTGGTGATGACCGCTGCCGCCTGCGAGTTTGTTCAGCCTCTGACCTTTCAGGCTCTGTCAGGCAATCCGGTGCACATCGATTTACTCGATCCTGAAGCGGAAGCGGCCATG
>JBLYYN010000077.1:0-2617 GCA_048550535.1 Gammaproteobacteria bacterium | reverse complement strand
TTCCTTGAGTATGGCCTGATCCAGGGTTTCAATTTTACTCACCTCATGGGAGGTACGAAAGCCGTCGAAAAAATGCAACATGGGAATCCGGCTCTGCAAACTGGCGATCTGGGCAATAGCCGCCATATCCTGCACTTCCTGGGGTGAATTGGAACACATGAAGCCAAAACCGGTCATGCGTGCTGACATCACGTCGCTGTGGTCACCAAAAATAGACAAAGCCTGTGTGGCAAGGGCACGAGCTGCCACATGGAATACGGTGGGGGTTAATTCACCGGCGATTTTATACATATTGGGGAGCATCAATAACAGCCCCTGGGATGCAGTGAAGGTGGTGGACAGGGCGCCCAGCTGCAAAGCCCCGTGAATAGCACCGGCGGCGCCGCCTTCGCTTTGCATTTCAACCACGTGGGGCACGGTACCCCAGAGATTTTTCATCTCCTTGGCGGCCCATTCATCTGCCAGTTCCCCCATGGGAGATGCCGGGGTAATGGGATAGATTGTAATTACTTCATTAAAAAGATAGGCCATTGAGGCCGCAGCCTGGTTACCATCTACGGTCTGCATTTTGGCTTGCTTCATACGTTCACCTGTGGTTATACAGTCAGTTAATCCATATAAAGATACTTGACTAACTAAAACAAATATTGATACAGATAAACAAACACATAACTCCTGCGGTAATAAGGCTTATTCTCATAGGATATTCAAATAGCAAGCACTCGATCCATAAGGATTACTTATGATAGCGCTCTGGCTATATCAGGGAACCCCTGAATATCAAAAGCCGGAATCACGCTGGCAATGTGATGTGTGTATATTTTCGAAGACATGGAAGGCTAATGGAATCGCCAGGCCGTTAATGTCATTAAAATTGATGAGATATCACTATTTGAATAAATCAGAATTTAATAAAACAGGATATGGGTTGATCGGAAAAAAGGCTTAACTCTCTGCCTGTATTCAACCAAAACCGCCAAAGGTGTCGCCGCAGGAAACACACACCTTGTTTTGCTGTTCCAGCTGGCGAACTTCCCAGGCCTTGAGCCCCTGGTCCCAGTCAGCAAGAAATTTATGAATCAGCTCAATAAAATCTTCCTCACACTCGACGCAATTCACCGTACAATGAATAAACACACTGTCGGCCAGTGGCTCGGAAGCGGTAATGGTCCACTGCAGGGCATAGGAGTCGTCGGTGAAACTGAAGCGAACCCCCTGCTGGATATTTTCCCGATGCACATGGTGATTGCCAAAAATACACTCGATTAATGCGCGATTGCCTTCTCGGGCATAGACTTCTTTTACCGAAGCACACAGCTCATGCAAACTGCTCATATTAATATAGCGTTGAATCTTGTCGGCCGACATGGCGATATTAACTGTTGTATAAAGCTCCACAAATATTCAACCTGATTTTTTAATATGTGTTCAAGACTAGTTCAATTTAACTGAAACATGAAGATATATTTATCCGAGCCCAATGATGTGCATCAAACCAGCGCCATATTTCCTAATCGAAAAATTTTAGCCGATAATCATAGGCTTAGGATTATCCGGTCGCTCGAGCTGACAGGTAATCATGGACTTTTTGCAGCCCAGCATGATCCACCATCAACAGCAATGGGGAAGGCTTAAGCTCGGCATGACTCTTTCTTAACCAGTGATTCATAGCCACGCTATCTCCCTGTTGCCAGTCATACAACATCTGATAGCTACTGCGTAGCAACAATGCCTGCTGCCAGGCAATAGTATCCACTTCTAAATAAGTCCGGGCCACTCCCAGGCGACCAATATCAGCACATTGTACAGTCAGTATTCGCGCCAGTTCTGCATTATACAAGTCCAGAAAATCACGGATTTGTAAGACCGACTGAGTTAGCCTGGCAGGATCAATAGTGGTATCGGTAATCTGGAACAATAAAACCATTACAGATATGTCCTGAGTCATAACAGACAGGCTGACTTGTTGCCATAGCCTCGAATCTCAACCACCATAAGTCAGTGATCAAACCGCAATACTATCAAACCATTAGTAGAAGCGGAATAAAAAAGCCCAGCATACCTTGCGGTCAGCTGAGCCCAATGTTCTAGCTAAATGCTTATTATTTATTATTCTATCCACCAGTTACGCAACCGGCTAAACAGATGGCCGGGTCTTGGCTCATGACCTGGCCTTGATTCATGATGATGCGCATGTTCATCACCATTAAGCACACCATCTTCATCACGATCCAGTGCAATTCGCTCACCCGACACAGGCGGTACACAGGTATAGGTAATATGACTGCCTCGATGGATACGATCACGCAGATCCTGTTCTGAGATCGGCGGACGTTTAATACTATCCGTTTTGAACTGATGGTTACCTATATACAAATAGCCGTATTCCCGATTGGCCCTATGCTCCTTGGCCACCAGGTCACATTCATTCAGCTCGGCACGTTGCAACAGCAAGTCCAGACGTGGCTCAACGACTGATACATTGCCAGCACTGATGGTAAGCTGCTGACCGACCACAGGTGCGAAGTTACTATCAAAGGCAAATACGAAGTCTTCGACCTGGCGCCGTTGTACATCGCCATCGGGGCCGATGGCGAAACCACCGGGATTAGGAAAT
>JBLYYN010000076.1:0-9136 GCA_048550535.1 Gammaproteobacteria bacterium | reverse complement strand
TGCGACTGGCCGGATTACCGAAGTTGCCTTCCACGGTCATGCATTGAATCATGGCGTCCGCCACCCGCTGGTCTACAGGGGTGGTGGCTGAGTAGTCAAAATAGACCGGTAACTTCATCCCGCACGCCTCTGCTGCTGTTGCAGAACTTCTGCCTGACGTCGGGCCAGAATGAAGCGTCCATTGATTTTATCACGCTGAATAGCCAGTTCATGAATGCCGGGACGATTAACAAACTGGGCCAGGGTAATGCCCTGCAGGAATTCATACAGGCGATTACTGAGCTCAACCCACAGTTCATGGGTTAGACAACGCTCACCATCCTGGCAATTACCTTCATGACCACAATTGGTAATGTCCACTTTTTCATCTACAGCAGTAATGATTTCAGCAATACTGATCTGCTCAGCCGATCGAGACAGGCGATAACCACCTCCTGGACCACGCACACCTTCCACCAGACCGTTTTTACGCAATTTGGCAAACAACTGTTCAAGATAAGAAAGAGAAATACCCTGGCATTGTGATATATCCGCCAGAGTGACAGGACCGGCATTATCATGTATTGCCAGATCCATCATTGCAGTAACGCCGTAACGGCCTTTGGTAGACAGTCTCATTGGGCTGCTCCTAATAATTCCTGAGTAATTTAGTAGGAAATTATCTTAACCTACTAAAATAGTCAAGTATTACTAAGAATATATACAGAATATTTACCCGTGAAATTTGCCTGACTCATCTGTCTATAAAATAATAAGCATGCAATAACAATGACTTAACCCAATTCAGCCAGCTCACGATTAATTTCATTGGCATCAACCAGGTTCAGCTCCAGCAAGCGCCTGAGATGTGACAGTCCTTCCAGTTCGATGTTCTGCCATACCAGGCCACAACGCCCCTCGCTACAATGACTAATCCCGGCCTGCATATTGATAATCACATCCTCACTCAGCACTAAGGACACTTCAAAGCTGTCATTCTGAGTGATAGACATCTCGTCGATATACTCAATCAGAATACCTTTGAGTGAAATATCCAGAAGTCGGCAGTGCCACTGCTGATCACCCTGGCGAAGCAACACGTCAGCGATAAAGGGAATGCGTTTGTAATGACGTCTTTCGGTTTCAGGATCCTGATTAGTCACAGTATGGCCTTAAGTAACTGGAGTTAACTAAGAGTATAGCCCCTGTATGCCCATCAACAAGTAGCTTATCGCTTACATAAGCGCCGCATTGAGTAGTTGATGGGTGTAATCGTGTTCAGGATTATTAAACAGGGTTTCCGTATCCCCCTGCTCAACCACCCTGCCCTGATGCATCACCATAACCCGATGAGAAATAGCCCGAATCACTTTCAGGTCATGACTGATGAACAGATAACTCATGCCATAGTTTTTCTGCAATTTCACCAGCAGTTCCAGTACCTGCTTCTGTACCGAAACATCCAGTGCACTGGTTGGCTCATCGAGTAACAGTAACTTAGGCTCCAGTACCACGACACGTGCGATGGCTATGCGCTGGCGTTGCCCCCCTGAAAACTCATGGGGATAGCGCCATAGTATCTCATCATCCAGTCCCACCTGTTCCAGTACTTCGAGGATTTTCTGTCGTCGCTGAACCTTATCCATAGCAGGAAAATGCAGCTTCAGCCCCTCACCGATAATCTGCTCAATGGTCATACGCGGCGACAGAGAAGAAAACGGATCCTGAAATACCACCTGAAAATCCTTACGCATCGGCCGCACCTCAGCATCACTCATACGGTGCAAGGGCTGTTCATCGAAAACTATTTCACCGGTCGACTGCTCCAGTTTCAGCAGAGACATACCCAATGTGGTCTTACCGGAACCCGACTCCCCCACTATACCCAGGGTTTCACCCGGTAATAATTGCAGGTCGATCTGATCCACCGCTTTTACATCGGAGATTTTTCGCTTAAAAAAACCTTTGGTAATGGGGAAGTACACCCGTAAATCTTTACAGCTGAGCAGAGACTTTTGCCTGGTATCGATCGACGAAGTGATCCGCTCAGGCTCAGCCTGGAGTAATTGACGGGTATAGGGATGCTCTGGCTGACTGAATAGCTGACGAGTAGCCGCCTGCTCCACTATCTCCCCCTCACGCATGACACAGACATATTCGGAATAATGGCGCACCAGGTTAAGATCATGGGTAATCAACAGCACCGACATATTGAATTCAGCCTGCAGTTCCGCCAGCAAATCAAGAATCTGTTGCTGGATGGTCACATCCAGAGCCGTGGTCGGT
This sequence comes from Gammaproteobacteria bacterium, assembly GCA_048550535.1. GTDB lineage: Bacteria > Pseudomonadota > Gammaproteobacteria > SZUA-229 > SZUA-229 > CBDULX01. The sequence continues at coordinate 6,871 of JBLYYN010000076.1, read as the reverse complement.
TCATCGGCGATCAGTAGTTTTGGCTTGCAGGCCAGGGCCATGGCGATCATCACCCTCTGACGCTGCCCACCGGACATCATATGGGGGAAGCTATCGATATGACGCTGTGGATCGGGTATACCCACCCTGTCCAGTAACTCAATGGCCCGTATTCGAGCACTTTGTTTGTCCATTCCCTGATGAATCAACAAGGGTTCGATTAACTGCTTAGCCACGGGATACACGGGATTCAACGAGGTCATGGGTTCCTGAAATATCATCGATATATCCCGACCACGGATACTATGAATATCCCGTTCAGAGCAAGATAATAAGTCCTGACCCTGAAACAGGATTTTACCTGTGGGATACAGGGCGCGCGCCTGGTCATGTAATCTGAGCAGCGACAGGGCCGTCACCGACTTGCCAGAACCCGATTCCCCTACCAGTGCAATATTCTTACCCTGGGGAATATCAAAGCTCACGCCCCTTACCGCTTCGATCACCGATTCCGGGGTTTTGAAATGGACGCTTAAATTCTCGATGCGAATCAAGGGTGAACTCATGCTTAGGACTTCCTCGTATCCATGGCTTCACGCAGGGCTTCACCAATAAAAATTAGTAACATCAGAGCACCAACCAGGACAAAAAAGGTGCTGAAGGACAACCACCAGGCGGAGATATTTTCTTTACCCTGGGACAACAGCTCCCCCAGACTGGGTGTCGATGGCGGCACACCCAAGCCCAGATAATCCAGACTGGTTAAGGCCAGGATGGCGCCAGAGATTCTGAACGGCAAAAAAGTGATCACTGGGGTCAGGCTGTTGGGCAACAGATGATGAAACATGATGGCGCGATTTCTCAGGCCCAGTGCTCGAGCGGCTTTGATGTAATCCAGATTACGCCCCTTGAGAAATTCTGCACGCACATAATCCGATAACCCCATCCAGCCGAACATGGACAATAATATAATCAGCAGTGTGACACTGGGCTGGAAAATCGAAGCAAAAATAATCAGCAAATACAACTCCGGCATGGACCCCCAGACTTCGATAAAGCGCTGAAAAAACAGATCGGTACGTCCACCAAAGTAACCCTGTATGGCACCTGCAATGATACCAATAGCCGTGCCAATAATAGTCAAAGCAAAGGCAAACAGGATGGATAAACGAAAACCATAAACTAATCGAGCCAGAACATCCCGACCATGATCATCGGTGCCTAATAGATTAAAATCCGAAGGTGGAGCCGGATTAGGCAAGTGCGATTCATAAGATATGCTGGAATAGTCATGAGGATTTAATGGTTCCAGCATCCAGTTACCATTGCTGGATAAAATGCTGCGCACATACTCATCTTTGTAATCGGCTTCCGTCTCAAAATCCCCTCCAAATGTAGTTTCTGGATAGGACTTGAACACCGGGAAATAATAATCCCCCTGATATTCCACTAGCAATGGCTTATCATTACTCAGCACTTCTGCAAACAGACTCAGAACAAACAGAAAGCTGAATATCCACAGACTGTAATAACCCCGTTTATTGGACTTAAATCGATACCAGGCCCGTTGCATCGGTGACATATGAATTGAGTTTTCCATTAACGACTCACCGATTCAAACTGGATGCGTGGATCAATAATCACATAACTGATATCCGCAAGCAGCTTAGCAAACAGACCCAGGATGGTGTAAAAAAACAGACTACCCAACACCACTGGATAATCACGCATAATGATTGATTGATAAGACAACAGCCCGAGACCATCCAGAGAGAAAATAGTTTCGATTAGCAGACTACCGGTAAAAAACGCGGCGATGAATGCGCCCGGAAAACCGGTAATAATCGGGATCATGGCATTTCTGAAAACATGTTTATAGAGCACCGCGTTTTCAGACAAACCTTTGGCGCGGGCAGTAACAACATACTGCTTGCGAATTTCTTCCATGAAACTGTTCTTGGTTAACATGGTGAGCACGGCAAAACTTCCCACAATAGAGGCAGTAATCGGCAGCACCATATGCCAGAGATAATCCAGAACCAGTTCATACCAGGCCATTTGTTCCCAGTTATCCGACACTATGCCCTTGAGTGGGAAAATATTCCAGAAACTGCCACCGCCAAACAGTACCAGTAATACAATACCCAATACAAAACCAGGTATGGCATATCCGATCAAAATCACCGTGCTACTAATTACATCAAAATGACTACCGTCATTAATTGCCTTTTTAATGCCCAGGGGAATACAGGTGAGATAAACAATTAAAAATGACCAGACACCCAAACTAATAGACACCGGCAGTTTGGAAATAATCAGTTCCATCACCGACTTGTTATGAAAATAACTTTCACCAAGATCAAATGTGGCATAGCGTAACATCATATCGAAAAAACGTTGGTATGCCGGTTTATCGAAACCATAAAGTGCATTCAATTGCTGGATATGTTCTTCAGTTAGACCCTTGGATCCTTTGTACATGCCGGCTGAGCTACTGGACACTTCTCCACCAGTACCTGCACCTTCCAGTTGACTAATTAATTGCTCAACCGGTCCTCCAGGTACAAACTGTGTAACGATAAAGGTCACCAGCATTACGCCAACTAAAGTTGGAATCATCAGCAGCAGTCGTTTCAGAATATAACTGGCCATGTTTATTTTACCCACCAACTTTCAAGCAGCCACGGAATCGGGCTGTAATATAAAGGCAATGATTGAGGTCGACTGAATTTATCCCAATAAGCAATGCGGTGTTTATTAATGTAAAAATTTGGCACCAGATAATAACCATGTAATAACACCCGATCAAGTGCACGACAGGCAGTAATCAAATCGTTACGGTTGCTGGCCGAAATAATTTTCTCCACCAACGCATCCACCACAGGGTTTTCTATGCCGATATAATTTTGAGAACCGGATTGTTGCGCAGATTGTGAATGAAACATATTGAGCAACTCGTTGCCGGGCGACAGCGACTGAGAAAAACTCCCCACCACCATGTCATAATCGAATTCGCGGAGGCTCCGGATATACAAAGAACGATCCACCAGGCGGTAGGTCATATGAATACCCAGTTTAGCCAAATTACGAGCAAACGGCGCCAATATTCGATCAAAACCTTTTTGAGCCAGCATCACTTCATATTGCATTAGCTGGCCTTTATCATTCGTCAACACACCATCTTTTACTGTCCAGCCTGCTTGCTCCAGCAGTACTTTCGCTTTGCGTAAATTTTTCCGAAGCGATGATGGTTTAAGCGTGGTCACCGGTTGCCAGGGCTGGGTGAACAATGCTTCGGGCAACTGATCACGATAGGGTTCAAGAAGTTTTAACTCGTCACCTTCGGGGATACTGCTGGCAGCCAGTTCCGTATTACTGAAATAGCTGTCATTCGATACATACTGATTATAAAACAGGTGATCATTGGACCATTCGAAATCAAAACCCAGAGCTATCGCCTGTCTGACTCGAGGGTCCTTGAACATATCGCGGCGGGTATTAAATAAAAAGCCCTGCATGCCGGCATTATTTTTATGGGGCAATAATTCTTTTTTGATTTTACCGGACACATAATTGGGTCCTTCGTGCTCTCGGGCCCAGAGTTTTGAATAATATTCAAAACGAAAATCAAATTCTCCAGCTTTAAAAGCCTCCAGTGAAATCACCAGATCCTGATAATATTTGTACACCACCTGATCAAAATTATACTGACCCTTGCGGCTAGGCAACTCAGCCGCCCAATAGTTAGTATCACGCTGGTACATCACCTGTTTACCCAGTGAATAGGAAGCAACGGTATAAGGTCCGCTGGCGATGGGGATTTCTTCACTCAGTTTGTCAAAACTTTTACCCTGTAGCCACTTTTCCGAAAATACCGGAATATCACCCAGGATCAAATGCAGTTCAGGATTCGCCCGATTAAATTCAAAACGAATACTGTACTTGTTAACCTTAACCGCACGTTTCACATCTCCATAGATAAAACGAAACTGGGGATGAGCTTTATCCGACATTATGGTATCGAATGAAAACTTAACGTCATCAGCAGTAATGGCATCACCATTGGAAAATCGGGCTTTTTTATTAATACGAAACGTCACCGATAAGCGGTCATTCGCCAGCGAAATATCTTCGGCAATCAGTGGGTATTTACTAAAGGGTTCATCCTTACTGGACACCATCAAGGTATCAAACACCAAATTCAGGCCTTCTGCTGAATTGCCTTTAAGGATATAGGGATTGAAGCTATCGAAACTGCCTGTACCTGCCAGTACCAGCTTACCCGCCTTGGGAGCATCGGGATTGATGTAATCAAAATGCTTGAAATCCGCCGGATACTTGGGCTCATAGCCCATACCCATGCTGGGTAGTGCCTGTACAGAATTAGTATAAATCGCGATTAAAACTAAAATAACTACAGTCAGGGGGTGAAATCCTGTGTATATCAGCATATTATCATTCCCAAAGAATGGTCTGTTTATATTCTTGTTTTCAGGGGCTTTAGAATACCAATACATAACAATAATGAATAGGAGTTACTCAATGGGTTTTTTATCTGGGAAACGCGCATTGATTTTCGGTGTAGCCAGTAACCGCTCTATTGCCTGGGGTATTGCACAAGCCATGCACCGTGAAGGCTGCGAACTGGCCTTTACTTATCATAATGAACGACTGCACGAGCGCGTTGAGAAATTTGCCGGAGAACTCGACTCCGATATCGTTATTCCCTGTAATGTGGAAGATGATGATGAAATTGAAGCCGTATTTGAACATCTGGATAATTACTGGGATCACGTGGATATTATCGTCCACTCCATTGCCTATGCCCCCAAGGAACTGCTGGAAGGGGACTATCTGGACAACCTGAATCGCGACGGTTTTAACAGTGCCCACGACATCAGCTCCTACAGCCTGGCGGCCATCGCCAAGGCTGGCCGACATATGATGCAGGATCGTGGAGATGCCTCCATCATTACTCTGAGCTATCTGGGCGCTGTCCGTGCCTTCCCCGGCTACAATGTCATGGGTCTGGCCAAGGCCAGCCTGGAAGCCAATGTGCGCTATCTGGCTCAAAACCTGGGCCCCGAAGGCATCCGGGTCAACGCTATTTCAGTCGGACCGATTAAAACGGTGGCAGCAGCTGAAATCGATGGTCTGAAGAAAATATTCGAACATATTGAACGCCATTCCCCACTCAAACGCAATGTCACCATCGAAGACGTGAGCAATACAGCCGCCTTTTTGGCATCAAACCTGGCCCACGGCATCACAGGTGAAGTCTTGTACGTGGATAGCGGTTATCACATTGTCGGTTTGATGAAGGACTAAGAATAACAACCAGGCAAAACATAAAAGAGCCATGACAAGGCTCTTTTTACACTGAATTTTCTGGCAACGGTTGCAACACCTCGGTCTCACCTTCCAGACGAGCAATAACCACAGCCGCCACTGAATCACTGAACACATTTACCGCAGTACGGCACATATCCAGCACCCTGTCCACCGCCAGGATCAGTCCTACCGCCTCCATCGGCAAACCAATGGCCGCCAGTATAATACTGATCGCCACCAGACTGGCCGACGGAATTCCGGCGACCCCAATCGAGGTCAACAGGGCCACCAGCACGATAACAAACTGGGTTGTAAAACTCAGTTCCAGGCCATAGGCCTGTGCAATAAACATAGCGGCCACACATTCATACAGAGCCGTACCATCCATATTCACTGTGGCGCCCAGTGGCAGGGTAAAGCTGCTGACTCGATTGGAGACCCCTGCACGCTGTTCAACGCAATCCAGTGTCAGTGGCAGGGTAGCCGAGGATGAACTGGTTGAAAACGCAGTCAACAAGGCCGGTGCCATGGCCTGAAAATGGCGTCGTGGACTAACTCGGGCAATGAAACGTAATATCAATGGCAAACTGACCAGTAAATGCAGCGCCAATGCAATCAAAACCGTAAAGAAAAAAACCGCCAGCGGTTTAAAAGCCTCCACTCCTGATGATGCGATGACCCTGGCCACCAGTGCAAACACCCCCAGTGGCGCAAAACGCATGACCCAGGTGGTGATTTCCATCATTACATCCAGCACACCCTGCCAGAAATTTTTTAGTGTCGTAGCCTGAGGCTCACCGATGCGAGTGAGGAAGTATCCAAACAGCAAACTAAAAAAAATCAGACCCAGCATTTGACCATCGGCCGCCGCCGATACAACATTGGCTGGCACCATACGCAGGAACACTGACACTATATCTCCGGCACCCTTACCTTCTATACTATTCGTCACCTGCTCAACATCTGCAGATAAACCAATCATGTCTCGGGCCGGTTGCCCATCAACGATTCCCGGCGCCATCAGATTGACTACCAGCAGGCCGATCAGTATGGCCAGTAAACTGGTACTGGCATAATAGAGCAGGGTTTTCCCACCTAACCGCCCCAACGCCTCACCAGAACCTATGCCCATCATGCCGACGATTATGGACGACACGATCAGAGGCACAATCAACATCTTCAGGGCATTTAAAAACAGAGTGCCAAAAAAATCATACAGCTGATAAAAACTGACCCCGAGGATAGCCATTTCCTTGCCCGTAATAAGGCCTGCAACTACAGCCAGAACCAGGGCAATTAATATTTGCCAGTGAAGGGCCAGTTGTAAAAAGCGTTTCAGCATCAAGCCATATCCGTTAGTGCGTAGTAGTAGAGGAAAGCTATGGAGCTTTTGTAAAACCCTCGAAGCTTCCAGGTAACCTGGGATGTGTTATTACATGCACGCCATCCATGGCAATTCAAACATAAAATCTAACAGCGTTTGTTATTGCATGAGTTGATCAGAAATCACAATATCTGACTGCGACTTCAAGTAATCGAGAACAGCGGCGAATTCCTGGTT
>JBLYYN010000075.1:0-6329 GCA_048550535.1 Gammaproteobacteria bacterium | reverse complement strand
CGCACTTAACTTCTGCTGGTCCGACCCCGATAGTTCCGATAATCGATAGCCCGTCGATTGAAAGATAGACAGATATTCCTTAGTATCCAGGGAGCCTCTGATCAACAACCATACCATGGGGAACGTCCAGTGATACCTACAAAAAAAGCATCCATATTATTAGCCGTTCTTGCCAGCTTTACTGCTGGTGAAGTGATGGCTGCCACAGAATGGAACGTCTCGTTATGGGGTAAAAGACGTGCCTTTACAGAAAATGTTGAAAAGCTGGCCGAGCTGATTGCACAGAAGACTAATGGCGACTTTACACTCAACATCTCTTATGGCGGTCTGTCCAAAGCGAAGGAAAACCTCGACGGCATCTCTATCGGCGCCTTTGAAATGGCCCAGTTCTGCTCTTTCTATCACAAGCAGAAGAACCCATCGATTACGGTAACCGAACTACCTTTCTCTCGTGAGCTGTCCCTGGTACGCATTGCCGAGATTTATAGCGAAGTGTTCAAACACCCTATTGTGCAAAAAGATCTGGCACGCTGGAACGCCACCCTGCTGATGCCATCACCTATGCCACAGTACAACATTATAAGTAAAAGCGATGCACTGAATGGACTTGAAGACTTTAAAGGCCTGCGTATTCGGGGACCCGGCGGTATCATGGGCGTACTGAGCAAACTGGGTGCAATCAAAACCGGCGTACCCTTCGCTGAAGTCCGCCAATCCATGGACTCGGGCGTCATTGATGCGGCCTCGTTTGCACCACACGCACACCTGGCCACCAAGACCTACAAGGTTGGCAAATGGGCCACCACAAACCTCAACCTGGGTACAGCCAACTGCCCGGTGGTAGTCAACACAGAAACCCTGAATGCATTGAAACCTGCGCACAAACAGGCACTACTGGGTTCTATTGATGAAGCCATGGCTTACTATGTTAGCAATTACGACAACAACACCACTGTCAAATATCAGGAAGCTATTAAGCAGGAAGGCCTGAAACAAGTAACCTTTACCAGGGCACAGACCAAACAACTGAATGAGCTGGCCAGGTCGGTACGTGAAGACTGGATAAAAGAAAATAACAAAAACTTTAATGCCCAGGAGTTGTACGACTTCACTGAGACATTGGTTAACAAGTAGTTCGTATTAAGCTATAGCCATACTGTATGATGCAGTATGGCTATAATTTTCTCTGGCTGTGTTTACAGCCGTTTTTGTTGAGACTGACACCCTGTAGGCTTCTTCATGCCCAGCTCTACCACCATCTTCGAAGACCAGAGTAAACTCAGCCTGGCGGATCGCAGCTTTTTCAAGCTCGAATCTGCCCTCAACCTGCTCGGCGGTATCGTCATATTTTTACTGGTTTTTCTAGCGACCGCCAACGTGTTAGGCCGATGGCTGTTTGATCTGTCCGTCAGCGGCTACATCGACTGGGTGGAACAGGCCATGGCCTTCATGGCCTTTCTCGGCATCGCCTATACCAAACGCCAGGGTGGACATATCCGCATGGATATACTGGTGAGCCAGCTGCGAGGTCGCATGCTCTGGTTTGTTGAACTACTATCCACAATACTAATGCTCATCATCACCCTGTTGCTGATTTATGGGTCTTATCTGCACTTCCTGCGGGCCTATACCCTGGGTGACTCATCCTTGGATATCGACCTCCCCACCTGGCCCGCCAAACTGGTGGTGCCTGTTGCACTGACCGTACTGGCCCTACGCCTGATGCTGCAAATCTGGGGTTACTTCCGCGCCATGGTGGAAAACAGTGAACAACCTGTCGGCATACCCCTCATAGAAGATGCCGCCACGGTGGTGGCCAAAGAGGCCGAGTCGGTCTCTAATCAAACCAACGGCAAGCAGCAGGACTAATGGGCATCATCGAATACATGGCCAGCATGGATACCATTGGCATCGGCCTGTGGATCACCGGGCTGATGCTGGTGCTGGTCATCATTGGCGTCCGCGTAGCGTTCGCAGCGGCACTGGCGGGATTTTGTGGCCTGTTATGGGTATTCTCCGCCAAGTATGGTTTTGAACGAGGTCTGTTAGTCACTATAAAAATGGCCGGCACCATCCCGCATTCCAAGATCTCTAACCTGGCGCTGTCACTCATCCCGACGTTTATTCTTATTGGTTACCTGGCCTACCATGCCGGGCTCACCCGCGACCTGTTTGAAGCGGCCAAGCGCTGGGTAGGCTGGTTGCCCGGCGGTATGGGTGTGGCCACCGTGTTTTCCACCGCTGGCTTTGCCGCCGTGTCCGGAGCCTCGGTCGCCACCTCCGCGGTATTTGCCCGCATCGCTATCCCGGAAATGCTCAAGCTCGGTTATGACAAGCGCTTTGCTGCCGGTGTGGTTGCCGCCGGTGGTACCCTGGCTTCACTCATCCCCCCTTCGGCCATCCTGGTCATCTATGCCATCATTGTTGAGCAAGATGTGGGCGCCCTGTTAATGGCAGGCTTCCTGCCCGGCCTGGTGTCGGCGCTGATTTACGCAACACTCATCGTCATCCTCGCCACAACGCGCAAAAACTTCGGCCCACCCGTCACCGGCTACAACTGGAAACAACGCTTTGAAAGTATTCCCGGCGCGCTGCCGATTTTCGCAGTTATCGGCATTATCATTGTCTGTATTTATGGCGGAGTTGGCACCCCTACCGAAGCAGGCTCTTTGGGCGCCTTCATTATTTTGTTAATAGCCCTGTATAAAGGCATGCGCTGGAAACAGCTGCGTGGCTCACTGATGGAAACCGCCAAACTCACGGTGATGATCTTCACCATCATCTGGGGGGTATTACTCTATGTACGCTTTTTAGGTTTTGCAGATCTGCCCGGCACTTTTTCCGCCTGGTTATCCAGCCTGGACATGAGCCCCATGCTTATCCTGATCATGATACTGCTGTCTTACGCGATACTCGGTATGTTTATGGATGCCATCGGCATGCTACTGCTGACCCTGCCGGTGGTCTACCCTGCCATCATTACCCTGAATGGCGGCAATGGAGTCAGCGCGGCGGACTCAGCCTTCGGTGTTTCAGACGTGGGCGTCTCCATCTGGTTTGGCATCATCATCGTCAAGATGGCCGAGCTATGTCTGATTACACCCCCCATCGGACTCAACTGTTTTGTCGTTGCCGGAGTAAGGCCGGAGTGTTCGGTACAGGATGTGTTCAGGGGCGCAACCCCGTTCTTCGTGGCTGACCTGCTGACCATCGCCGTATTAATCGCCCTGCCCCAGATTGTACTGTGGCTACCGGGGCTAATGGGCTTTACCTGATCAAGCGTATAATAAAAGCAATATAAGGGGGAAGCTAAATATCTGATAATAGTTTTATGGTTTTTACTAAAATTCAAATTCAGCTAAAGCTCTCACTGTAATATCCGACGTCTCATCTGATAAACCTGCAATGAGGCCAAGTTCCCAGTGTATTTTTTAAGGATCAAAGGGTCTGACCTCTTGAATTTAATACGTAATATTCAAATACTTTCAATAACTTACGCTGGCCCGATGCCACGGCCTTGCTTATGCTATTCAACCAGGAAGGCACAACGCAAAACTTAATCCCATCTTTTGAGCAACATCACCCCACTGTTATCAGCGTATTTATGTTACCCTGTTGTGCTCAGTGAACCGGCGCTGTGTTTTCATCTGTTCTTCTATTTGCCCATCTGTTTATTCAGGCATCGCCGCTCGCTGATTGCAGCAACATCTCTACCTTTCTCACCCTTTATTGATTAGCTGGCAACCTGTTTATTTCGCGCTGTTTTCTGCACGGTGAATTTAGCCCAATAAATTCAACTGGCCTGTGCATTGAACGCCCTGTGGTTCTGCTTTTCATTCGATCGATTTATTTACTGAGCGCGGTCTACCCTTATGTATATTGAAATTATCACCACCCCCAATGACGCTTTAAAAGAGAGTGGATTTGGCTCACTCACCGCCTGCAATAGTGTGCTGGCGGCCATTGAGAAAATGGGCCACCATGCGCGGCTGAGTGTGTGCACAGGTGCGGATGACCTGGCAGCGGTGGTCAGGCGCAAACCTGAACTGGTGGTACTGGCGGTGAAATATGTGCTGATGAATGAGGGTGAAGACATCTGGCTGTCGGATTATTTTAGCCAGCAGGGTATTCATTTCACGGGCTCATCACGGGACGTGCTCAAGTTTGATTCGAACAAGGTGCTGGCCAAAACCCATTTAACCAACAAAGGCATTAACACGGCCAGGCATTTTATTGCGGTGCCGGGCCAGTATGAAAACCAGTATGATTTGCCTCTTGGCTTTCCGCTGTTTATCAAACCCCTGGATGCCGCCAATGGCAATGGCATAGATGATTTATCATTTGTGAATAATTTTGCCGACTACCACAACAAGGTGGCATCACTCTACGCCACCTATAAACAACCGGTGCTGGCGGAAGAATACCTGGACGGACGTGAGTTTACCGTGGCGGCGATCAGGATCAGCCCGGTAAGATCAATCGTCTCAGCGGTGGAGGTGATCCCCCCGACATCGGGACATGGCCTGAGAATTTTAGGCGCCCAGGCCAAAAAAGACGATTCAGAAAAGCTCATAGAGATTGTCGATGACGAGGTAAAAACCCGGGTCACCACCATGGCTATAGATGCATTTAATGCGCTGGGTGTGAGAGACTACGGCCGCATCGATATCAAAACCGATAATCATGGCACCTGTTTTTTCATGGAAGCCAACCTGGTGCCAGGCATGACCTTTGGCTCCAGTTATTTTCCCGAGGCCTGCGATATTGCCCATGAGCTGGATTACGACAAAGTGGTTAAGCTGCTGTTAGCAGGTGGCATTGCCCGGGCCTCTTCCAGCGTGCCGCCCAATATTCAGCCAGACGAATACAAGGCCCTGGCAGCGGTGATTTAAAGCGTGATGCTCGACGTACTGCATCTTGCGTGTTAATCAGAATACTAAGGAACCTCTGATTAAGTCTGGTTGTAGTAATAAGCTGCGATGAGTAATTATATTTTTCACGAAGTGAGGCGTGAGTTATTCTATTGCAACGAACTTCGGGGAAAACATGGACGCTTTTAGCCAGCGTAAAACAATCACGTCTTGATCAGAGGTTACCTAAAGTCGTAAGGAGTGTTGGCTGCATGGCCTATGAGTTGTTTGTTGAAGTAACCCGTAATAACACGGTAGAGAGCCGACACTTTGGTGCGGCGGTGGTGTGTGATGAAAAGGGCGAGGTGTTGCACCGCTGGGGTGACATCGACGGCCTGGTATTTCCACGCTCTGCGTTAAAACCCATGCTGGCGATTCAGCTGGTTGAGAGCGGCGCCAGTGACAACTATGCCTTGAGCGATGCGGAATTATCCCTGGCCTGTTCTTCGCACCAGGGCGAGCTCATTCACCAGGATCTGGTGGCGTCATGGCTGGCACGGCTGGGCTTAAACGAACAACACCTGGCCTGTGGGCCTGCGCTGCCCGAACATACCGAGAGCGCACAACGCCTGCTGGCCCAGGGTCAATATGGCTGTCGCATTCATCATAATTGCTCAGGCAAGCACACCGGATTTTTAACCACGGCACTGCACATGGGCCAGCCCATGGATAACTACCACATACTCGAGCATCCTTTGCAGCAGTTGTCGTTACAGATACTGTCTGATATGGCGGATGTTGATCTTGGCCGCTACCCCATGGGTATAGATGGCTGCGGCCTGCCCGCCCCCACCATGCCATTGCTGCAACTGGGCCGTGCCGTGGCCCGCTTCGCCAGGCCTGTGGGTTTATCCATTGAACGTACCCGGGCGGTATACCGGCTGCACCAGGCCATAACCAATGAACCGCTTTATATTGCCGGCCATGGCTCGGTGGTTAGCGAGTTAAACGAAGTGACCCAGGGCTCGGTGCTGGCTAAAACCGGCGCCGAAGGTATTATTATCGCGGCTCTGCCCGAACGCGGCCTGGGCATAGCACTAAAGATCGCCGATGGCAGCACCCGTGCTCGCTCGGTGGCCTTGCTGGCGATACTCGATCATCTGGGTGCACTCAGCGATGCACACAAACAACAACTGCAGGCGCATATTGCACCTACCATAATCAATTCCAGGGGACTGGCCGTGGGTAAGATTCGGGTGGCGGCATCGTGGTTAAAGGGTGATGCCATGGTGACGGAAGATGCTTGAGTTCAGGAATAAAACTGGGTCAGAAATCAATATACTCAAAAATTAGAAACAATTGCTCACTGCCCCGAATGACACTAAGGAAAGCATAGATCAAAGCTCCGTCATACCGGCATGTATTTAGCCGGTATCCAGGTAATTAAACTATGGATTCCAGCTAAAAGCATACTGGAAT